>JAFVZR010000200.1 GCA_017508065.1 Candidatus Methanomethylophilaceae archaeon | reverse complement strand
TGTAAAAGTGGCTGACAGCGTGCTCGTGTTCCCGTACGCTTGCGCAATACAGTACAGACGTGTACGCGGGCGGACTTTACTGCCGGGTTCGGAATGGGACCGGGTGTGACCCCGCCGCTATGGCCGTCAGACCAAAACTTGCAATACGTTTCTAGTATATATAATTATCCTACAAACGTCTCGTCGTGATCGAGGACCTCGTTCCAAAGCTTGAGGGTCTCCTCAGCTTCCTCATCGTCCATGATCTCGATTGCGAATCCTGCGTGGATGACAACCCAATCTCCGACCTTGGCCTCGACCATGGAGACATTTGTCTGTTTGATGACGCCTCCGAAGTCGATGTCCGCATTGTCACCGTTGATGGAAACGACCTTTCCGGGAATAGCAAGACACATCGGTATCACTCCGTCATGATTTTGAGGATGGCTTCTGCAGGAAGTCCTCCGCATTCTTCCAGTGCGGCGATCGCCTTTTCCCTGTCGCAGTTGGTCTGGGAGATGACGAGTTCGATATCGTCCTCGGGGAATGCTGCGACAGCAGGCGCAGAGTCTGAACCGAGTGGCCTCTCTATGTCGATACCATCGATCTGGAAGCTCTTCTGGCCCTTCATGGTCATGACATTGACCGTAGCGTTCGTGATAACGATCTCCTTCTCATTCGTCCTGATGATGACCTCTGTTACGCCGGGAATGGACTCGTTGGTGATTCCCATGCTCCTCATTGCCTTCTTCATCTGACGGGGGTCAATGCCTCCTCTCATTCCTGCCATAATATCCCTCGATAGTTTCTCTTTAATTTAACCTTTGGCTGTTCGACGTTACCCACACGAAACGTCGAATAGGCTACCTTTAGGAGGATATCCTGTCGATCAAGGCCTTCAGGACATCGTCCGCATCCACGGTGGCAGCAAGTCCGCCCTGAGCGAAATCCTTCTTTCCACCGCCTCTTCCTCCGAACTGTGCCAGCACTTCGGATATTACGGTCTTGCAGTCGATGCTCTCGTCACCGGAGGAAAGGATGACGGAGATGTTCTGTCCCTTGCATACGAAAGCGGTGATGTCCCCATCCTTGCGGTGCACTTCCGCGGCATCGACAGCAGGGGTCTTGTCATTGGTGTTCAGGACTGCAGCGAACACCCTCTTTCCGTTGATGTCCATAGGTGCCAGGTTCTTGAGCGATGCGGTCAGGGTATCCTTGAGCTGCTTCCTGCACATCTCCAGTTCCGCCTTCATGTTGGCAACGGTCTTGACGATGTCCTCGGGTTTGCTTCCAAGGTCCTCGATGATGCGGAGACAGGTGTTGGCAAGGTCCATGGAGGCCTTTCTGGCATCCTCTCCGATCCTGAAGTGGATGGCGAACTGTCCCTTTCCTGCGGACACCTTCCTGTCGACGAAGATCGCTCCGATCTCACTGGTCTCCATGACGTGGATTCCGCTGCATGCGGCGATGTCGACGTCCCCGATCTCCACGACCGTGATCTCGTCCTCCTCGATCCTGTCGAGCTTGATCCTGATGTTCTCGATCTCTGGGTCATCTCTGCTCATGACGCTCTTGATGACGGGGTGGTTGTCGTCTATGACGGTGTTGGCGAACTTCACGGCCTCTCCGATCTTGTCCAGGTCCATGTCCCTGTCCACGACCACGTACTTGCTGTCGGTGCCGATGTAGATCTTCACAATGTTGATGTCTGGGTCCTGACGGTGGAGTGCGTTGAAGAGGATGTGTTCCGCGGTATGTCCCATCATGAGGTCATACCTCCTGTCCCAGTCGACGCTGCACCACATCCTGTCGCCTACGACGAAAGGATGTCCTGGCACTTTGTGGAATATGTTATCTCCTCTGTATGTGACCTCAGTGACCGGGAATCCGCCCATGGTTCCCGTATCACATACCTGTCCTCCCCCTCCGGGATAGAATGCGGTTCCCCCGAGTTCGACCCATTCGCCGTCAACACTCATAACCTCTCCTTCGAACTCGAAGACATATCCGTCGTTTCTGAAGATCTCATCCGTCATTTTGACACCTGTCTCTCTAAAGACCGCCCCCATATATACGTGGTTTGCGATTAGACAATTGTCTAATGGGGTGTTTTTATGGGTAGGATCGACGAGTTCGATGAATTGGACAGGAGGATCATCCGTCTCCTATCCACATCGAGCGAAGGGTCCTTCAGACATCACGCCAAGGAGTTGGGTGTTCATCCAACGACATTGATCCAGAGGGTCAGGAATCTCGAATCCAAGGGTGTCATCGACGGTTATCGTGCCAAAGTCGATTACATGAGGGTCGGTTTCGAGCACATGGGTATGGTGCAGATCTACATCGATCATGGCATGGATTCCGTGTTCGAAGCGTTACGCGGAATGACCCAGGTGGTTGCGGTCTTCGAGGTCACCGGGGAATGTGACGCCATGGCGTGGGTCGCATGCAAGGACAGGGAGGAGTTCTCTTCCGTTGTGAAGTCCATACTGGGTCTCGATGGGGTGAAGAGGACGAACACCTCCGTAGTACTGGATATCGCGAAGGATCCTTTCACATTCGTTCCTGACGTCCTTTGAATTACGCGTACGAAACGGTCACGTGCGCGCACATACATTTAATAGGGTGTTGAGGTTAGCGTCCCATACTAACAACAAAGAGGAACGAATATGTTGAGAACACACACCTGCGGTGATCTCAGGTCCGAGGACCTGGGAAAGGAGGTTTGCCTTCAGGGCTGGGTCAGATTCTCAAGGGACCACGGAGGAGTGGCCTTCATCGACCTTGCCGACAGATACGGAATTACACAGATCGTCTTCGACCCCGAATCGACCGAGGGCGGAATCGATTCCATCGAGGAGGTCCTCAGGACATTCTCCAGGGAATCCGTCATCATGGTCAACGGAGTCGTCAGGAAGAGGGTCGAGGGAACCGAGGATCAGCGTAATCCTACCGGTGACATCGAGGTCGCTGTCCGTTCCGCCAAGTTGCTCAACAAGTCCGCACTCCCTCCCTTCGAGCTCGGAGACCAGAAGGAGAACGTCCTCCCCAACGAGGACATCAGGATGCAGTACAGGTATCTCGACCTCAGAAGGACCGAGATGCTTCACGCCATGCAGTTCAGGTCCAAGATCCTCCACCTCATGAGGCAGTACTTGGAATCCCAGAAGTTCCTCGAGATCGAGACTCCCATCCTTGGTAGGTCCACCCCCGAAGGTGCAAGGGACTACATCGTTCCCTCCCGTGTCCACCCCGGATCGTTCTACGCGCTCGCTCAGTCCCCTCAGCTCTTCAAGCAGATGCTGATGGTTGCAAGCATGGACCGTTACTTCCAGGTTGCACGCTGTTTCCGTGACGAGGACTCCAGGAAGGACAGGCAGCCCGAGTTCACACAGTTGGATCTCGAGATGTCATTCGTCGACATGAAGGATATCCAGGACCTCATCGAGGGCATGATCGCATACGCTTGGGAGGGTCTCTACGGAGAGAAGCTCCAGGTCCCCTTCCCCCACATCGCGTATCGTGACGCCATGGAGAGATTCGGATCCGACAAGCCCGACATGAGGTACGGACTCGAGTTCACCAAGCTCACCGATGTCGTGAAGGATGCACCCTACAAGATCTTCCAGACCATCATCTCCGAGGGTGGAATCGTTGCAGGAATGAACCTCAAGAAGGACATCGCCGGAGAGAAGATCGGAAGGAACGATGTCGACCGTTACATCAAGTACGCAAAGAAGTGCGGACTCGGAGGACTCACCTGGATGAGGTGTGTCGACGGAAAGCTCGAGAGCAACATTGTCAAGTACTTCACCCCCGAGATCCTCGAGGATATCAAGAAGACCATGGACGTCGAAGAGGGAGATCTCCTTTTCATCGTCGCAGGACCCTGGAAGGCAACCTATGAAGGAGCCGGAGCACTCAGGAAGAAGCTCGGAGAGGACCTCGGCCTTGTCCCCAAGGGAGAGTTCCAGTTCTTCTGGATGGACGAGTGTCCCATGTTCGAGGTCGATCCCGTCACCGGCAAGTGCGACGCATTCCACCACCCCTTCGTTCTTCCCCAGAACGATCTCGACGACGATTATGTCGGTGGAGCATGTTTCGACCTCTGTCTGAACGGTTACGAGCTCGGATCCGGTTCACTCCGTATCCACAACGCAGATCTCCAGAGGGCAGTATTCCGCAAGCTGGGTCTTGACGATGAGAGAATCGAGTCCCAGTTCGGATTCTTCGTACAGGCACTCGGATTCGGTGCACCTCCCCACGGAGGTATCGCGATCGGAGTCGACAGGCTCTGTGCGATCCTGTTAGAGAAGGATTCCATCAGGGATGTCATCGCGTTCCCCAAGAACAAGAGGGCAGTGTCCAACCTCGACAACTCCCCCTCCAAGGTGGACGACGAGAAGCTGGACGAGCTCCAGATCATGTCCATGGCCATCGATGACATCGACTTCGACGAAGACTTCGAAGAGCTCTAAACGGGTCGTCACGACCCTTCCAAAAAATCTTATTGGGCACTGTGCCAGGCACAGTAGCCCATTAGTTTTTTCATTAAGTTGTTTGACGAGACTCAGAGTCTCGTTTCGATCATGCGGGTGACCGCTTCCACGATATCGGATGAGGAGTACGCTCCGCCGGTCTGCTTCATGGCCATACCGATGATCATGTTGGCAGCCTTGGGGTTCTTCCTGTAATCGTCCACGACGTGGAGGTTAGCATCGATCAGACCGTTGATGACCTCCTCGAGGTCTCCTGCGGCACTGCTGAGCTCATCGGCGGACTTGCCGGTCATGAGCGCCTTGACCCTGATGGAACACTCGGTGTCCTTGATGGATCCGTTGAAGAGTTCCTTCACGATGGAGATCAACTCGTCCTTCTTGGAAACGTCGAAGGTCTTCCAGTTGGCGGTGATCGCTCCAGTGGTCCAGGTGATCGCGGTCTTGACATCGGTCGCTTTGACGAGTTCCTCGAACAATGCGGCCAACTCGAGGGAGGTGGTCACGATCTGCTTCGCCTTTCCGGAATCGAGTCCGTACTGGGTGGTGAACCTGGTCGCCATCTCGATGGGGCTCTCCCTGATCTTGATGGATGCGGCGATCTCCCCGATGTTGTAGATTCCGAGGTCAGGCTCTCCGATGTATCCGTAATCCGCCTCGTACTCCTTCTTCCTCGCAGGGAGGGTGACCTTGCGTTCCTCATCGAAACGCCTGGTCTCACGTTCGATCTTTCCTCCTGCCTTGAGGGTCTTGGTCTGACGGACCGCCTCGTACTTGAGACAGTTCTCGACGTTCTTCAGACCGGTGACGTTCTTGACCTCGCACCTTTCCTTTCCGACAGAGATGTTGCAGTCGCAACGTACGCTCCTGTCCCCGTCAGCGGGCAGGTCGATGGCGTTCCTGATGGTCACAAGGAGCTCTGCGAGGAACTGTCTTGCCTCTGCGGGAGAGGAGATATCGGGTTCGGTGACGATCTCCACCAACGGGATTCCGCTCCTGTTGTAGTCGACCAATGCGGTGTTGTCTCCGACCCTCTTGGTCTTTCCCGGATCCTCCTCCAAGTGGACCCTTGTGATCCTGATGTCCTTGTTTCCAAGCTTGTAGACTCCCCTCTCTCCGATGGGCATGTCGTACTGAGTGGTCTGGAAGTGTTTGCACAGGTCGGGGTAGAAGTAGGTCTTTCTCGAGAACCAGGTCTGTTCGGGGATGGTACATCCGAGGACCTTGGCGATCGTGAGTCCAAGCTCCACTGCCTTCCTGTTCAGGGAGGGCTTCGATCCCGGAAGTCCGAGACAGGTGGGGCAGACCCTGGAGTTAGGCCTGTCCTCTCCCTCGGTGGGACAGGAACAGAACATCTTGGTCTTGGTGGGAAGCTGTACGTGAATCTCCAAACCGATCTTCATGCCTTCACCTCCGGTCTCTTCATCTCGAAACCTTTCTCCCATTCGACCGCAGCGGAGAGGAGGACGTCCTCGTTCCAGTGGTCGGAAGTGAACATGAGTCCTACGGGCATACCGTCGGAGTATCCGCAGGGTACGGACATGTGGGGCATACCGGTGAGGTTGGGCGGGATGGTGAGGAAGTCCGCCTTGTACACGTCCAATGCGGACATGTTGGCGATCTCATCGAACCTGGGGGAGATGAAGGGCATGGTGGGTGTGACCACGGCATCGCAGTTCGTGAAGACCTTCTTGTACTCCTGGATGATGGATTCCCTTACCCTGAGTGCCTTGTTGTAGTACCTGTCGGCGTATCCGACCATCCTTGTGAAGGTTCCGAGAAGGATCCTCCTCTTGGCCTCGTCACCGAAGTACTTGGACCTGAAGGATGTGAAGTACGCATCGAATCCGAGGGACAGGTCTCCGTCCTGCTGTCCGTACCTCATTCCGCAGAACCTTGCGAGGTTGGTGGATGCTTCGGATGCCGCGATGACGTAGTACGCGGGCATGGCGTATTTGAGAACGGGCATATCGACGTACTCGACATCGATTCCCATGGACCTGAGGCTCTCGAGGGATGCCTCGAAGTGGGTCATGACCTTGTCGGAGATGCCCTCGATGGCTTCCTTGGGGACTGCGACGGATTTCATGGCCCTGTCCTTCTCGGGCATATCGGGCTGTACGCAGGATGTGGGGTCGTGCTCGTCCTTTCCTGCGATGATCCTGAGGTACTTTCCGAGGTCTGCCGCCTTTGCGGAAAGGACACCGACCTTGTCCAAGGAGTTGGCGTAATCGATGAGTCCATATCTGGAGACACGTCCGTAGGATGGTGCGATTCCGTATACTCCGCAGAACGATGCGGGACATACGATGGAACCACCGGTGGACACTCCCAATGCGACATGGTCCTCGAGGACTGCGGCCGCACATGCGGCTCCTCCGGAGGATCCTCCGCAGGACCTGTTGAGGTCATAGGGGTTCTTTGGGATGCCGAAACCGGAATTTGCAGAGAATGTACCGAATCCGAACTCGTCCATGTTGGTCTTTCCCTGGAGGAATCCGCCGGCCTCTCTCATCTTCTTGATGGGGGTAGCGTCGAATGGAGGTCTGTATCCGCTGAGGATCTTGGAACCCGCACATGATTCGAAATCGATCGATGTGAGGTTGTCCTTCGCGGAGAATGTGAATTTGCCGTTAGGCTCGGCATCGGTGAACGAGGTGTACATCTCGTAGATGTCGTTGATCCTCTTCAGGTCGGTCATGAGAGTCTCGGCCCCCTGACGTATCCTTCGTAGGTCTTCATTCCCTTGAGGATCTCTTCGGGTTCGATGTCCATGCGGGGCTCATCCTCCCTCAGGACGTCCGCTACGATGATCGGGTTGAATCCCAATGTGTCCTCTCCGGGGATCTCATCCAGCATCTGGAAGTATTCCAGAATCTCGGACAGATCCTCTCCGTATCTCTCGAGTTCCTCTTCCGTGAGGTCGAGGTGCGCGATGCGTGCTACCCTTTCGACGATCTCCTTATCCATTTGACTCGGTTCGACGATGGAATCCGTATATTATAAGGAATCGCATGCGCGCGAGTTACGGACATCCGTGGAAGTATCGTATGCATAAAAAGTGCCAGCGTTATAATGGTGCCATATAACCATGGGTGTTTGACCGTTCTACTCGGTTCGTAGTAAACGTTTATAACCAGTAGGTCGTAATCTGTTCTAGATCAATATGGCAGATGACATTTCCAAGAAGCTCAGCGCCGGAATGAAGGCGATGGATGAAGGTGACTTCAAGAAGGCATACAATTCATTCAAGAAGCTCTGTGCAGACAATCCTGACAACGCAGAATGCTGGTATTACAAGGCAGAATGCGGTAACTACGCATCCGGAATGGATGGCGCGAAGATCAAGGACGAGGAGATCATCGAGGCATACAACAAGGCGATGGACCTCGACCCCGAGAACGTCGATTATATCGAGTCCTACGGAATGTTCTGCATCTCCATCGGAAAGTACGACGATGCAGAGAGCGCATTCTGCGATGCAGCAGAGTTCGACGAGTCCAGAGCATCCAACCTCTACTCCGAGTTCGCCGTTGAGTTCTTCAACCACATCATGGCATCCTACGGAGAGATCATGGAGGATCCCAAGGCACGTGCCCCCTATGCAAAGAAGGCACTCGAGTACATGCTCAAGGCACTTGAGATCACCCCTGAGGAAGCAAAGGAGCTCCTCTGATCAAGGTAACTTAAACCTCTTACCCATTTTGGGGAAATTCTGATAAATTTTTGGAAAAATGAAATGGAGGAGAATCCCTCCGGTTTCAGACTCACTCGTTCCTGAGTGCGCCGAGAGTACAGCTCCTCTCTGCGAATGCGTTGTGCTTGTGGATGGACTCCTCGGACTCGCTCCTGACGATTATTCCGACGTCATCGGGGAGATCCTTGTATGCATCGACAAGCTTGATGAGGACTCCTCTGACGACATCCTCGACGAACTTGGGGTTCCTGTGTGCGTTGATTACGACGGCGCCCTCGTCATCCCTCTTGAGGAGTTCGAAGGTGGGGGAGGAGAATCCGGACTCGATGAGTTCGATGAGTCCGTTCGCTTCCACGTCGTAGTTCTCGTCCATGTCCATTATGACAGTACAGACGTTCCTCTGATTGTGGGACATGACCGGCCATCCTGCAGGGTATTCGAGAATCTCAGTGACGGTCTGTTGCGCACAGGGGCAAGCGGTCATTCCGATGACCTCTACACCGAGGGTCTTCCTAATCTTGCAGTCGCGGATTCCCTTCGCCTTGCCGATGAGCTTGTAGCTCTCCATGGTCTTCCTTCCGTTGGGGGTGGAAGTGTCCTTGAAGTACTCAGCCTCGATCTTGACGTTCGCCTCGGATGCATACTCGTGCTTGACGAGGAGCTTCTTGCAGATATCCACTGCCAGGTTCTCTATGCCCGTTACTGGTGTGGCGATGCTATCGTCGACGACCTCTCTGATCGCCTCGAGGTTCCTAGAGAGGTGTGACCCTTTCTGTACCGCGGGAAGGTCGACGAACACATCGATGGAGCAGAACAGCATGCCGTTGAGGTCGTTGCCGTCGATGGCCCTCTTGATGCACACCGGTTTCCTTACGCCTGTCACTCCGACTTTGGACAGCATGAATCCGCTGTCACCCTTACTGTTCTGAACATCGCATACGGGAATCATTTCTTAATCGCGTGTGAATATTCAGTCGACATAATAAACGTGCCGACCAACCCTTTTTTAAGTAGCTCGACGTGTGGCACTTGGGAGAGATATGTTCTGCGGTGTCGATGAGGCAGGCAGAGGGTCGGTCATGGGTCCACTAGTGGTCGGCGCTGTTTACGTTGAGGATGATACGGAGCTCATGGAGTTGGGCGTCCGTGATTCGAAGAAGCTCACTCCGAAGAGGAGGGAGGCGATGTATGATAGGATATTGGATATCGCAGACGGTTACTCCATTGTCACCGTATCAGCGGACGAGATTGACCTCCGCAGGGAGAGGGAATCCCTGAATGATATAGAGCTGGCTATGTTTGTGGATGCGACAGGGCGGTATCCTGTTCTGAGAGTCTATGCAGATTGTCCGGATGTGAACGAGATGTCCTTCCAGTCAGCTTTGACTGCGAGACTCGGAGGTACGGACGTCATAGCCCGTCATAAGGCAGACGACACATACCCAGTGGTATCCGCGGCATCGATCATAGCAAAGGTCACCAGGGATCGTTTGATCGCTGATATCAGCAAGGAGTTTGGAGAGAACATCGGAAGTGGATATCCAAGCGATAAGGTGACTACTGGTTTCATAGAAAAGTGGATAAAAGAAAATGGACGTTCCCCACCTTATACACGTAACTCCTGGGAAACCGTCAGGGCAATCAAATCTAGACTCTCTGTCAGGAAGCTTACGGATTGGTGAACGTGCAATGACTGTTGAACCAATGATCAAGAGGATGATTGAGAAGTTCGAACACAGGGTCGAAAGGGACGAAGTGGCCAGAGAGAAGGTCATGCCCGTGGATAAGACCATCAATATCGACCTTGGTGAGGAGCACTATTCCTTCCGTGTCAAGGATGCCGCTATCCACGACTACAGGACCGAACTTCTGGAGGATGCGGACATCCTCGTTACCACGACCCCCGAGTATTTGACGCAATTGGTGCAGGGCGACCTTAGACCTATGAAGGCATACGTCACCAAGAGGGTACAGATCAAGGGAAAGATTCAGGACATTCTTCATCTGAAGAGTCTTTTCTGAAATCATTTTGCTAGATTATCGTGGATAATCGATAGAAATGGATCGTATTGCCTCTCTTTTCTAGTAAGTGTTAAATATGATAGTATAATAGGCGGTAGTATAGCGAGGTAGGGTAGCCAGGATATCCCGTCGGGCTCATAACCCGGAGACCAGTCGTTCAAATCGATTCCTCGCTACCATCCTT
>JAFVZR010000199.1 GCA_017508065.1 Candidatus Methanomethylophilaceae archaeon | reverse complement strand
GACTATATCGTGATGACGGAACGTGTCCAGGGCCAACCAAGGGCCGATGGTGGCGATTTCGATGTCGGCAGGTCTGTTAACACGCAGATCGTGCATATCGCCGTTGTAAGTCCTTGGGGTCAATCGAACGAGATCCGGAAATCCTTCCTGCACAACGCGATGGTCATCCCGTCATGGGATCTCTTCCTCAGGATCAACGTGTCACCGGACATGCAAGCCGACCTCTCACAAACGCAATCGACCGACGTAATGCTCTTCACGAAATCGGACGATGAGAACTCGCCTTCGAGTGACATCAGTTCATCGGACGTGTGGAACGTGACGGGTGCTTTGAATATCTCTCCCAACGACAGTATCGCGGGTTCATCCGACTTCAGGTCTATGCTCCTGATGGATGCTACCCTCTTGGTATCGATGTCCATGGACTCTAATGTGTCATTCACATAGTCCTGTAGTTTCTTCGGATCGGTCCCTCTCTTGCATCCGACACCTATCGTTATGTCCATGGGTGTGAGGTTCAATGTCCTATCGAAAGGTCTTTCCTTGCTATCATATGATATGCATACGCCCAATTCCCCTTCGGATGCGGGCGTCAATCCGTCAGCCAACTTCGATGTCACGGGGACATGACTGAGGAATCCGACGAATCCTCCGTCCAGTATCCTGGCGGACACGTCCTTCGCTACGAGGAGATTACCGATCCTCAGGTGTCTCTCCGTGGCGAAGGTGTCTATCGATAACTTGCCGTTGATGTCGGTGGCAGTGGTGATGATCACCTTGGACCCTATGGCATCGCCCAACTCCTTGGCCAAGCGGTTGCCTCCGCCTATGTGTCCCGAGAGGATAGGGATGGTGTATTCCCCGTGTTCATCGAGACAGATCACAGCGGGATCCTTGTCCTTTCTCTTGACGTACGGTGCGATGTATCTGACCGCGATACCTATGGCTCCGATGAAGACCAATGCATCCGAATCCGTGAACCTCTGTCCGACCCAATCGATGGTCTTTCCGTCTATGTTGTGAAGTCCGAGGGTATCCGACGTGGTCTTGCATGCGAGCGTGAAGTCATGCTCGGGCATACTGTTCTTGATCCTCATCGCCGTCCTACAACCGTTCGTGGAGAATGCTACAATGGATATTCTCAATTCATCACCTTTCCATCTCTTTCAACATGTCCTTCGCATCATCGGTGTGACCGAGCATACCGTAGACCGAAGAGAACATCACTGCGGAGGTACGTATCCTGCCTCCGGTGCGGTGGTTCATGTGATATTGGACCTTCTGCAACAGGAGTTCCGAGACCTTCGGTACCAATCCTTCGGAATCGATCAGTTCCAACGCATCGTCCGTGGATATGCATCCCATTATGTCTCTCACAGTTTCGATGCTCGCACCTGCGAGGGCAGCATTGGAGGCCAGGATCTCCATCCTGGAATCCGCGTTCCTGGAGTGTGTGTTCATTATCCCTCCGGCAACCTTCACCAACTTGCCCAGATTGGATACGAGCACCACATCCAATCCCAACTCGCATGCGTAATCCAGCATCTCGCCTACGAAGTTACTGCATTTCACGGCCTTCTCGGCATCGATACCCGGCATGTCCTCGGCGAAATCCTTCCCATAGTTGCCCGGTACGACCAGGATCGTGGATTCTCCGGATTCCTTTCTCATCCTCATCTCCACCTTGATCGTATCGATCAACGCGGTCTCGCTCATGGGTTCGACTATCCCGCTGGTGCCCAGTACGGATATCCCTCCGACGATGCCGAGGCGCGGATTGAACGTCTTTGTGGCGATGTCCTCCCCTTCAGGTATGGATATGATCACCTCGATCCCTCCATCATATCCGAGTGTCTCGCACACATCGGATACCGCTTCGGAGATCATCGACCTCGGGACCCTGTTTATGGCGGCATTGCCGGGAGGTTGGTCCAATCCCTTCCTGGTTACACGACCTACGCCGATACCGCCGTCGATGGTCAATCCAGAGCCAATCCTTCTGACGGTGGAGTACACAAGAGTGCCGTTGGTGGCATCGATGTCATCCCCGCCATCCTTCCTGACGGCACAGGATACGGAATCCTCTCCAATTTCGATGTTCTCCACCGGAAGTTCCAGAACGATCCCTTTGGGTACGAGTATGGAGACGTTCTCGACCCTTCTGCCCGATAGCAACATCTCAGTGGCTGCCTTGGTGGCGGCTGCGGCACATGTCCCTGTCGTGTGTCCGCATCTCAACCTCCTATTGTTGTGATAAATGTAGATCGGTTCCATTTCCTCGCCCTTTTGGATGGGATCCTCCTGTTGGATGTATAAGCCAAGTTAAATAGTTTAGTAGGATATATCATCCAACTGAAGTGGGACCATGAAAGGGAAACTGTATGGCGTGAGTGTCGGCCCCGGAAAGTCGGATCTGATGACCCTTCGTTCGAAACAGGTGTTGGAGAGTTGCGATATCATCGGATACCCTGTCAAATCAACAGGGGAGAGGAGTGTCGCACTGTCGATCATCGAGCCTGTCATAGGATTGGAGGGCAGGGACGTACGCGAGTTCGTATTCTCCATGGATCCGAGGGACGAGGTCAGACGCCAACACGAGAATGTGGCCATTGGAGAACTGTTGTCCATTCTGGAGAGTGGAAAGGATGTCGCTATGGTCACATTGGGAGATATCGGAGTGTACAGCACCTACATGTACGTGGACCGTGCGGTCAGGGATGCAGGGTACGAGACCGAGGTAATCCCGGGTGTGAACTCCTTCTCTCACGGTGCGGCTCTTGCGGGTCTTCCCCTGATGTTGGGTGATGAGGGATTCTGTGTGATCCCGATGGCCAAGGGAAGGGAGGATCGTCTCGAGGTGGCCCTGGACAGTTTCGAGAACATCGTCGTGATGAAGGCGTTCAAGTCTATCGGAAGGATAGCCGAACTGCTCGATTCTCACGGTATCCCCAGGGAATGCGCTACTGTGATGTCCAACGTGGGTATGGACGATGAGTACATCGGACCGTTGGACACGGAACGCGATTATGGTTACTTCACTACCGTTTTGATTAAGAGGTGTATATAGGATGATTTCATTCATTGGTGCCGGTCCTGGAGACCCCGAATTGCTGACGATCAAAGGTAAGAGACTCATCGACGAGGCGGATGTCATCATCTATGCAGGCTCATTGGTCAACCCCGAGGTGCTCAGTGGACGTAAGGATACTGCGATCGTCCATGACAGTGCGTACATGCACCTCGATCAGGTTATCGAGGTCATGGAACAGACCGAGAAGGAAGGTAAGAAGTGCGTCCGTGTACACACCGGTGACCCTGCGATCTACGGTGCACACAGGGAACAGATGGACAGGCTCGACGAGTTGGGGATAGAGTACGAAGTCATCCCCGGCGTCAGTTCCTTCCTCGCCACTGCTGCCGCACTCAGGAAGGAGTACACCATGCCCGGAAAGAGTCAGACCGTCATCCTTACGAGGATGGAAGGTAGGACGCCGATGCCACCGAAGGAGAAGTTGAAGGACCTCGCTTCACACCACGCCACCATGATCGTTTTCCTTTCCATCGGATTCATGGATGAGATGAGTGCACAGCTCATCGAGGGCAGATACGAACCAGAAACCCCTGTGGCCGTCGTATACAAGGCATCGTGGCCCGATCAGAAGATCGTCATCGGTACCCTGAAGGACATCGCACAGAAGGTCAAGGATGCAGGTATCACCAAGACCGCTCTCACCGTGGTCGGTGACTTCCTCGGTGACGAGTATGAGCTGTCGAAACTCTATGACAAGCACTTCAGTACATTGGAGTACCGTAAGGCGGTGGAATGATGGCCAAGGGCAGATTGCATGTGGTGGGTTTCGGACCCGGCGGGAAGGATGACATGACCTTCCGTGCTGCCAGGGTCATCGAGAATGCGGACATCGTCACCGGATACACAGCATATGTGAACCTGATGAAGAAGGTCTTCCCCGACAAGGAGT
This sequence comes from Candidatus Methanomethylophilaceae archaeon, assembly GCA_017508065.1. Classification (GTDB taxonomy): domain Archaea; phylum Thermoplasmatota; class Thermoplasmata; order Methanomassiliicoccales; family Methanomethylophilaceae; genus SIG5. The sequence goes on along the minus strand of JAFVZR010000199.1, from coordinate 297 downwards.
TCAAGGCCACCGGTATGATGAAGGAGGTAGAGAGATGCAGGATGGCCATCGAGGATGCCATGTCCGGGAAGGATGTGGCCATGATCTCCAGCGGGGATTCCGGGATCTACGGTATGGCCGGTATCATCTATCAGTTGGCCGAGGAGATGGGTGCCGACATAGAGATCGATTGCGTACCCGGTATCACTGCGGCAGCTAGTTCGGCATCCATTCTCGGAGCACCGTTGATGCATGATTTCGCCATCATCAGTCTCTCGGACCTGATGACTCCTTTGGATCTCATCATGAAGAGGGTCG
>JAFVZR010000198.1 GCA_017508065.1 Candidatus Methanomethylophilaceae archaeon | reverse complement strand
GTTCTAGGACTGTGCGAGATTCATGGAGGAGACCGTCCTACTAACCGTCATGGCAACATATACGCTCCTTGCGGCATTATGTTCCATTCTTTTCAATCGTCTTAGATTGCCTGCATTGATCGGTTATCTGGTCGCAGGAATCATCGTCACCAATGTGTTCGATGTCACGGAGGATTGGCATTCCGTCGTTGAGATCCTGTCCGATATAGGATTGGTCATGCTGATGTTCAGCATAGGTATGGAGATAGACATCTCAAAGGTGATGACACAAGGTAAGTTCGCGATAAAGATCGCATTGATCCAATTGCCATTGTTGGTATTGGGCGGAATGGTCCTCGGTCCCGTCCTCGGTTTCGGTTTCGTTCAAAGTATCGCACTCGGTGCGATCATCTCGGGTTCCTCCACCGCTGTCGTCCTTGCAGTGTTGAAGACCAAGGACATCCTCACGAGCGAACAGGTGGAGCTCCTGGTCCTCATCACCATCATGGAGGATATAGGTCAGGTCATCATCCTGTCGATGATCACCCCTCTCCTCGCAGGCTCCACCATGGACACCAACGCTCTGGTCTTGATGATCGTCTCCATCCTTGCATTCATGATCGTCAGCCTGATCATCGGATTGAAGTTCGTACCCAGGATCATCAATTGGGTCTCTGACAACGTTGCCAAGGAGGTCCTGGTCATATTCGCCATCGGTCTCGCGTTCGGAATGGCCATCCTTTCCGTACAGGTCGGACTCTCCATGGCGATCGGAGCATTCCTGATGGGAATGATGATCTCCCCATGCAAGTCATGCGAAGGTATCAACCACAGTATCGAGCCTATGAAGGACCTGTTCATGGCGATGTTCTTCATCTCCGTCGGTATGGAGATCCACGTGAGTGTCATCCTCGATAACATCCCATTGATCCTGATCATCTATCTCATATTCGCAGTCCTCAAATGGAGCACCGTGTCCCTCGGATATTGGATATGTGATGCGGACTCCAGGATCGGATTCATGTCCGCCATCAGTCTCATCGCTATGGGAGAGTTCGCGTTCATCATCGCCAAGGAAGCGTTCGATTACGGAGTGTTCACCGATTCGATGTACACGTCCGTCATCGGAGCAGCTCTCGTATCGATGGTGATGTTGCCCTTGCTCACCGGGTCGGCAAACAAGATCTGGGCCGCAGGTACCAACCATATGCCTGCGCCCGTCAAGAAATTCGGTTCAATACTCACGAACACCAGGAACGACATATTCGATGGATTCGAGAGTTCCTCCAAGATGACCAAGAAGGCATTCAACAAGGGAATGGGTCATGCTTACTTCAACATCGTGGTCATTGCGGTCATAGAGGTCGCGTTCTACTGGCTGTTTGACATGGCAGCCGCGTGGCTGTGCGATGTGTTCGGAGGAGATCTTCTCTGGTGGGAGATCGGACTCGTGGTCTTCAACCTGTTCGTACTGTTGCCGCCTACCGCACGTTTCATCGCCAATGCGAAGATCGTATCTGGATTGATCCTGAACAGCTGTTCCCAGATCAGCAGGATCCGTGGACATGACCGTTCCAGCGGTTTCTTCAATTCGTTGTACAGGTTGAACACGTTCGTCGTAACCCTTGCAATAGATTTCCTGATCGTGCTCATCGTACCGAATCCATTGGGATTGGTGGAGCACCTCATCTGTCTGGCCGTTACGGCGCTGCTCATGTTCATCGCATACAAGAAGGCACGCAGGGATGCCAAGGCGCCCCTTCCGGAGCTTTTCTGTCCTGTGGAGGATGTGGTCGAGGCCGACGATTCCGTCTCCTGTCCCCTCACGGATGTGGAGGAGGAAGAGGAGCATGCTCCCGTAAGTGTGGATGAGCCTGATGAGGCGGTCGAGAAGGAGGAATGAGATTGACCAATCAGTTCAAGATCTATTTCGACACCACCCTGAACGTTCCCGAGGTCAAACTCAGTTTCAACGGTGGGGAGATCATCACCTTGGTGAACCATGAGGTCACCGAGGTGGATATCGAACCCGGAAGGTACACCTTGCGTGCAATCTACAACCTTCCTTTCTCCACCACTCAGATGGAGTTCGACAGGGAGGTGGACACGGTGATCGAGGCAGGTTTCGATTACGAGGCCAAGATCTGCATTGTCCTCAAGAACTTCAACTTCCTGAAGATCTACGGCAAGAGGGTCAAGGACTCCTGTTGTTGAGAAATATGGTCGAGTGCCGGGATTCCGACACTCGACCTCTTTTTTAAGAGTTGTTTATAATTCCGAATCCGTCTGACGGAAGTTAACGGCAGGACATGGCCCGAGACATTCCTGACATCTTATGCATTCGTCCGCATCGATCTCGACCCTTCCGTCCTTCATGTAGAGTGCCTTCTGTTCGCATCTTGCGACACATAGGGAACATCCTACGCACTGTTCGGACCTGATGATGATCTCGAACAGCTTGTCGATGTTC
>JAFVZR010000197.1 GCA_017508065.1 Candidatus Methanomethylophilaceae archaeon | reverse complement strand
TCGTGAACGGTGTCGTGGATAGCATCGAGGTTGAGTTCCTTTGCCTTCTTTGCAAGCATGGTCTTACCCTCGGTCGCACCGTTCTCTGCTGCGATCCTGAGCTCGAGGTTCTTCTTGGTGCTGTCGGTGAGGACCTCTCCAAGGAGTTCTGCGAACTTCGCTGCGTGCTCAGCCTCCTCGTATGCTGCCTTCTCGTAGTACATTCCGATCTCGGGGTATCCCTCACGGAACGCTACTCTGGCCATCGCGAGGTACATTCCTACCTCGCAGCACTCTCCGTTGAAGTTGGCTCTGAGTCCTTCGATGATTTCGGGGTCTGCTCCGTTGGCTACTCCGAGGACATGCTCGGCCGCCCAGGTCATTGCCTCATCGACGACCTCGACGAATTTCTCTCCGGGTGCTTTACAGACGGGGCACTTCTCTGGAGGTCTCTCTGATACAACGATCTCTCCGCAAACCAAACATTTCCATTTCTTCATTTTATACCTCTCCCATTCGACTTTTCAGTCTCTAATATCCTATCAACTTGCTGGTATATAATAATCGTTGTTAACAGCACCTTATCAAAGTGCTGTTAAGATTGGTAAATTAATTAATTCATATATTATGTGACAAAAAAATCAATAAATACGATATGGGCAATGGTCTTGCAATGAATGTATCTTCGACCGAGTGGATAATATTCGGAGTCATCGTACTGGTATTATTATCTCTGGATCTGTACCTTGCACATCGTCATCCCGGTAAGATTTCCGTGAAGAGTGCTTTGATCCAGACTGCCATGTGGATCTCCGTAGCATTGGTTTTCGGTGTATGGGTGTACATGCAGCATGGTGCCGATGCGGCTGGTAGTTACTATGCCGCATACATCATTGAGAAGGCAATGTCGGTGGACAACCTTTTCGTGTTCATCCTATTGTTCTCCATGTTCTCCATCCCTGAGGAATATCAGCATAAGGCACTGTTCTACGGTGTCTTTGGTGCGATCGTTTTCAGGGCGATCTTCGTCATTGCCGGTTCCGCGCTTCTTGAAAAGATAGACTTCATGATGTATGTGTTTGGAATACTCTTGGTGTTCCTGGCATTCAAGACTGCATTCGGACATGAACGCGGAGACAGTAAGACAGCGAAGTGGGTGAGCAAACATTTCAAGGTATCTCCGGAGTTGGACGGTAACAGGTTCTTCACCAAATCCAATGGTGTCAGAATGATGACTCCTCTGTTCGCATGTGTCATCGCCATCGAACTAACGGACCTCATCTTCGCCATAGATTCCGTGCCCGCATGTCTTGCGATAACCAGCGATGTCTTCATCGTATACACGTCCAACATCTTCGCGGTATTGGGTCTCCGTTCGTTGTACTTCGCCATTCACGGTTCCTTGGAATCCCTGAGATACATGAAGTACGGTCTTGCAGGTATCCTAATATTCGTCGGTGTCAAGATGCTGATCTCCAACTTCTACCACATCAACGTGGGTGTGTCCTTGGCTGTTATCCTCGGATTGTTGGCAGTGACCATCACGGCATCTTTGTTGATCAAACCCAAAAAACAGGTTTCATGATGATGGGGGTCTCCCATCATCCATCTTATTCCGTTGATTTCTCGCGATCCGCGGTCAGTTTTCTATACAGTTCCGGTCCGAGACAGTCCTCTGCATGCTCGCACCATTGGTAACAGGATTGCACATCGTTGAAAGCGACGAAACCGCATCTGTCGCATTCGGCCTTGAGGTCGATGGAGAACAGTTCGATCTCGTTCCCGCATTCCGGGCAGATCTTGATTTCCAGTTGAGGGGTCTCGTTGTTGCATGTTCCCGGACATTTGAATTTCATACTTCCTTGATGGGTTAATATGTATAAATTGTTGGTCTTTAGGACCGGGTCGGACATCCTTATATTGGCCGATCCCGATTTCATATGGATGATAATTCACATCATGGGCGGATTCCTTGGTAGTGGGAAGACCACACTCGTCATGAGGATCGCGGAGAGGTACATTTCCATCGGCAAGAAGGTAGCGGTCCTGGTGAACGAGATCGGTGAAGTGGGTGTCGATGGGGCCACGATCAGTGGCGGTGGTCTCAAGACCGTTGAACTGGCCGAGGGTTGTATCTGTTGTTCGCTTTCCGGTTCATTGCAATCCACTATGAGGGAGATAGAGTCATCGATCGATCCCGATATTCTTCTCATTGAGCCAACAGGTCTTGCATTGCCACATAAGGTCAGGGAGATCATTCGTGGAACCGTCGATGACGAATCCGTATCCATCATCGGTATCTGTGATGCACAACGTTTCCCCGTACTAAGGGAGAAGAAGGAGGATTTTCTCAGGATGCAGTTGTCCAAGTCAGATGTCCTGTGGATAAACAAGATCGATGCCGTGGAGTTCGAATCCGTGTTCGAAGTCTCCGCATGGCTCAGGGAGATCTGTCCCGGGGTACCGATCCATATGGTGTCCGGTGCGACAGGTGAGGGATTGGACGTTGCGATGGACAATTCGCTGAATCTGTGATCACAGGCCGTAGTTCTCCGGTCTGAAGTGTGGAACAGCGACACCGTACTTCCTGATGCATTCATCTACGAACATGTCCTCGTCGTCCGGGAGGGATTCGAGGTCCCTGATTATCTTGTTGAGGGTCAGGAACTGTTTCTTCGTAAGGCCCAGTTTCTTCCCCTCATACGCATCCATGATGATCCTGGCACCTGTGATGGCAGCGGATTTGGAACGTTCGTAGATGCTTTCCCCCGCATCCACGATGGATTTTCCTATCTTCCATGCATTGTCGAATGAGAGTATGTATGATTCCGGGGATCTGGATCTATCGGACATCATGTAGAGGTCCCTGAGTACCTTGTCCTTCTTGGTCAGGATGGCGGTGTTCATCAGAGCGCATTCGTAACCGATCTGTCCGGTCCAACATTGCACCGAGGTCCCTCCGAATTCCGGGTGGTATTCTACGGATTCGTTGGACCATAGGTCGCAGCATTGTGCCATCAGGTTTCCGACCAGATCGCAGTGGGCACATTGGGATGATTTCCCTTCCTGGGACATCGGCATTCCGGTGATCGCCTTCACGATGATGTTCTCATACCCGCAATCTTTACCGGGCCCTATCGCACCTGCTTCCATCGCACATAACGTCCTTGCAGCCGATATGCATCTGGCTATTGCGGAGAACGTCTTCTGTACGTCATTATCCAGGAATCCGCCTGCCATGAACATGGTCATATTTGCGCTGGCACAGTTCGAATCACCGCCAGGTACGGTACCGTTCCTGTTACAGATGTCGGTCAACTGTGTCCAAAGGTGCATGACGTCTATCGACCCCAGGTATCCGGAACCGAACAGGTATGCGGTTATGTCACCGTGTGTGATGGCATAATCTGTGATCTCCTTTCCTCCGATGGATTCGATGGATAGGACATCGGCACCGTTCTCGCAGGCAACCTCCGCCGATTCTATCAACAGTGCAGGATAATCGCCCTTTTCGGCATCTGTCCTTATGTTCTTATCGAACAACCTGAGGTCAGGGATGGTGTGTCTTACCGCCAGGTTGATGTTGTACCTGGAATGCTTATCTTCGATGAATTCCTTCTGAGAATTCACTATCGAGGCGGACAGCTCCAGGTCCTTGCCCATGAGCGATATCCACTCCGTTTCCAGTTGGAGATCCGGAAAACCAAGGTTCACAGCTCTTTCCACACAATCTTTCGTGATGTATTGTACGTACTGTTTGCGTAATTTCTCCCGATTCTCCTCCGTACCGACCCTTGGAGCGTAATTGATCTCCGGAATGACCTTTCCGGCACCGACTTTGATTCCTGATCCGTACGATACGGGTTTCTTCGATCTCCCGAACGTCATATCATCCGGACAGTTGTATGCCATGCGTGTGAATCTGTTCATGACACGGTCCTCACAATATCGTCCCATTCATTACGTATTTGTCTCCAATCGGCACCGTTCCTGGCTCTGTCCACCAGCGGAGGTGTCTGAAGTGCTCTTTTGGAGTAGATGCCACCATCGAAGGATTCTGCGAATTCCCTGTTGACGGCACCTCCAGCTACCATGTATGGTATGTCTATGCCATTCTCCATCAGTTTCTTTGATGCTTTCGGGAACGCGGACATCGTCGTCGTCATAAGCGCGGTACCTGTGACCATTAGGGGACGGATCTCCAACACCTTCTTCACGACGGTCTCCACCGGGACATCCTTTCCAAGATCTATCACCCTGTATCCGGACGATCTCAACATCACGGCTGCGATGTTCTTCCCGATGTCATGCGGGTCCCCCTCCGCAGAATGCATGATGACCTTTCCTTTACCGATCCTCTCGCCTTGAATCTCCTTCTCTGCGAGTGATATCCCGATCTCCATGGATTTGGCCGCCATCATGATCTCCGGTAGGAAGTAGATGCCACGGGTGTATAGGTGGCTCACGATCTCCATGCCTGCCACCAACCCTTCGTTGATTATCGTCTCCGGCGGGATCTTCATCTGTAATGCCACCATGACAGCTGGCCCTACATCCTTGAGTCTTATGTATGCGACAGATGCGGCAACATCCTTCAGGAACGTCCTGTCGGGCAACATCTTGGCTATGATATTGGCGGGAACATCGCTGTTCTCGCCCTCTATGTCATATCTCCTGAATATGTGGTTGTGGTCAATGCAGTCGGGATCCAACATCCAGAGCCGTATTGCATTCATGGTAGAAATACAACTCATATCGATTTGGATGTATCATCCGTACATTGTGATGAATATCCATTGGATATTATCAATATCCAATCGGTTTTTCATATAGCGCTATGTATAATCCATCGATACGTTTATGATGTCACTAACCAATGGATGAGTAGGATGTCCTCCATCGTTTATCTCAAGAACAAGTCCACCGGAAGG
>JAFVZR010000196.1 GCA_017508065.1 Candidatus Methanomethylophilaceae archaeon | reverse complement strand
CGTGCTCAATAGAGCACGAGTGCATCTTCCAATTTACCCATCTCGATCGGTGTGGTCATCTCACCGATGAGTGCGCCTTTGGAGTTAGCAAGGACGCATGCCGAGAGCGAACGGCATCCGTGGTTGAGCGTTGTACGTACCGCTTCCACCTTGAGGACATCCTTGATGAGGTTGATATCCTCCTCGGTGGCACCGGGGTGTACTGCTGCACCCTTGTTTGTTGCGACGCAGACCGAACCGACGGTGTTCAATCCGGCGATGGTTCCGCGTACGCACTCGACGCCGAGTGCATCCTCGACCTGTTTCAGGGAAGCATCGTCGATCTCTGGATTGACGATGGCTCCGAAGTCATTGACGAGGATGTTGTTTCCTGCAGCGTTGAGGTTATCGTAAAGAAGGGCTACCGGGAGAGCTTCACGGATGACCGCGAGCTCCACTTCCTCGGTAAGCCCGGATACGATGGCGCCATTGGAGTTGATGGCCATCAGTGAACCGATAACGAATGAACCGGACACAGATGTCTTGATTCCTTTGACGCCAAGGGTCTCCTCGATCTCGGCGACGTATTCGTCACCGAGGTTGGAGGCTACGAATGCGTAGCTCTCGCTGACGCGTGAGTAAACTCCAAGGTTAGGGTTTCCGGCGAACTGCGAGAGCCTCATCATTCGAATCACTCCTGGTCGGGGAGGGTGACCTCGACAAGACCGTCGTCGAACTTGACTGCCTTAACGGTGATCTTGCTAGGGGGGTTCTGGATTCCCCTCTCCCAGATCTTCTCGTTGACAGACAGGTCGATCCAGACCTTGTCCTCAGTGGACTTCATGTGCCTTGCAATGAATTCCCTGACTTCCTTGACGGCGCGCTTGGCCCTGCGGGTGCGGGGTGCGTTCTTTGCGGCCTTGAGAGGTACGGTGATGATCCTTGCGGTCTCTTCTGCCATCCTACTCACTCCTTAAGCTTGCTCATGCGCCAGGACCTTCTCTTGGGGTGGCGCAGGAACTGTCTGTTCGTTCTCATCATAACCCAGGCGGGGACACGGCGGTTCTGCTTGGTTGCCTTGTTAAGCCTGGCCTTCATTGCTGGAGGTTTAGTTGAACTCATGTTATCTCCTCTCGATGGTGATCTCCCTGTGTTGAGGGGCGATCTGCCTCAGGATTGTTCTGAGCATGTCGTCGCTAACGACGCCCTGGAGCCTTCCGGACTGTGCGAGCTGAATGAGCTGCATCTCGACCATGTTGCACATTTCAGGGTTGGCGACTCTGACATTGGCGAGCCTGTCCCTTGCTTCGGGGGTAAGGATCTGCCTGAGAATCATCTGTTTCTGGATTTCCATCTGCTGGCGCCTCTGTTCGGCTGCCTGCTGCTGGGCCATAGCCTGCTGCTGGTTGTTCTGCAGCTCGGCCATCCTTTTCTGTCTCAATGCTTCCAATTCAGGGTCTTCCATGCTCAAACACCTCTTCAGGCCTTCATCTCGTCGTAAACCTCTTTAGCGGAGTTGTCCAGGAGGGACATTCCGCTGGGGCTGATTCCACGGCCCTTCTTCTCGACGGAGACGAGGTATCCAGCGTTCTCGAGCTGCATCATGCACTTTCTTGCGATGTTGCGGCTTCCCTTGATTGCCCTGTTGGGCATGGATCCCTTGTCGGCGTATCCGCCGTACTCTGCTGCGAGCTTGGAGGATCCCATAGGACCCTTAACGTAGAGCTTCCTCAGGATTGCTGCGGACCTAGTGTACCACCAGTCATCCTGTGCGGGAGCCTTCTCAGTGTGCCTGCCGGTCTTTACGAACTCTGCCCATGCGGGTGCCTCGATTGCGTCGCAGCCCTTGAGCTTCTCTGCAACCTTGAGGATGAGTTTCTCTGCAGGAACGTCATAGACGGTTACCATTTGTCATACCTCTTTCAACGCCCTACGGGGTCGCCTTCGGACGTTAATGAAAACTCGTATGCAACATATGGTATATAAGCATTGCTACCTAGCAGTATCTTAAAAAAGAGCGGTCTCCGCACGTTCGGTCAACGACCCCCGTACGGCCTGCAGACGTAATGTCCGCCACGGGCAGAGAGGAGAATCCTTACTCTGATTAATCCGTATGAGCAACATAGTTCGATCAATATATAATCCCTTCGTTTCAAGCAATATGTTCGACCGCCAATGATATGAACGCCCCCGTCATACCTATGGGTGTGAAGTACGTAGTGGCCATCACCGGCGCGTCCGGGTGCATGTACGGAATACGTCTCCTTCAGATGTTACCGGGAGAGAAGATCCTAGTCATATCGAAGATGGCAGAGAAGATCATCCCTCACGAAACGGGTCTTTCCATAGATGAGGTTAAGGCCATGGCCGATGTCGTCTATGATGATGACGATCTCTTCGCCTCAATCTCATCCGGAAGTTACAGGTTCGATGCGATGATCGTAGCACCTTGCAGTGCATCATCCCTCGGCAAGATCTCCAATGGTCTTGCCGACACGCTCATCACCAGGGCTGCGCACCTTTTTGCAATACGGAAAGGATTTTGCCTTTTACATTATTATAATATATAAGAATTCTATCCGTAATTTGGAAATCCGCTTCTTTTCTCAT
>JAFVZR010000195.1 GCA_017508065.1 Candidatus Methanomethylophilaceae archaeon | reverse complement strand
TGATCGCCCTTGATACCGGTGTCCGCATCGACATCGTGCTTCTGGATGGACTTGAGGACGACCTCCCTGTTCAGGGGGAGGACCTTCATCTTGTCGTGCTTGCGGAAGTATCCGTCGATGACGGATCCGAGAACGACGGTTCCGACACCCTTTACGTTGAAGTGGCTGTCAACGGGACATGAACCGCAGGTTCCGTCACCTGCGGACTTCTCGGTCTCGCATGCGAGAGCGAGGAGCATCTCCCTGGTCTTGATCGCATCGTCCTCGATGACCTCGTAGCCCTGCAGTGCGGTGTCTGCGATGAGGGGCTGAAGCTGCTCGATCTGGATGTAGTTCCTGAGTACGATCCATCCCTTGTCGATGCCCAATGCATCGATCATGACGATGGTCTCTCCAAGGTAGGAGTCGATGTTCTCGACCACGAGGATCGCGTACTCTGCCATTGCTACGGAGTAGAATAGGGAGGACAGCTTCTCCGGATACTTGGAGGGCTCGATGAGCGTGATGGAATCGTTTCCCTTTTTGATCTCATAGAAGGTCATGTCAGTGACAGTACCCTTCTTACCTACGTTTCCTGCGAAGTCCTTGCTTCCAGCGACGATGACGTTCAGATTTCCCATTGACGATCACTCTCAGAGGTCTGCCGCATCGAGGGTCTCGAGACCTGCTGCCTTCAATGCTTCGATGGCAATCTCGGGGTTGTCGACCCTGAAGAATACGGCGGGGCCTTTGGGGCCTGCATATGCATACGCGTATTCTATATTGATGTTGCTTTCTCCGAAGACCTTCGCGACCTTGTAGATCTCTCCGGGCTTGTCCTCCATGGGGACTGCGATGACGTCGGTGAGTTTGACGACGATGTTCCTCTTCTTGAGGGTCTCGCATGCCTCATTGGGGTTATCTGCGATCGCCCTGAGAACTCCGAATCCGGATGACTCGGCGATGTTGAATGCTTTGAGGTTGATTCCGCACTCCTTGAGTGCTGCGGTTATTCCGGCGAAACTGCCGGGTTCGTTGTTGACGAATATTGACAACTGTGTGATGACGGACATTTAATACACCCTTTTGTCGATGACTCTCTTTGCTTTTCCTTCGAATCTGGGAAGCGAACCGCTCTCCTTGAGCTCAACAGCTACAGCGATGTTGAGGTATTTCTTCATCTCGTATTCGAGACGCTTCTTGAGTGCGACCATCTCCTCGATCTTGTCGCTGAATGCCTCGGGTTTGATCTCGACCTGTACCACCATGGTATCGAGGTCGTTGACCCTGTCGACGATGATCATGTATTGGTCGCCGACCTGGGGGACCTGCATGAGCACATGCTCGACCTGTGATGGGAAGACGTTGATTCCGCGGATGATGAGCATGTCGTCGGACCTTCCGGAGATCCTTTCGATACGGGGGGATGTCCTTCCGCACTCGCATTCATCCTCCATGATGCATGTGAGGTCCTTGATCTTGTATCTGATCAATGGGAAGGCCTCCTTACGAAGGAGGGTGACGACCATCTCTCCCTTCTGTCCGGGTTCAAGGACCTCTCCGGTCTCGGGGTCGAGGATCTCCACGTACATGATATCGGAGGAGATGTGGATCCCCTTCCTCTCCTCGCACTCGGTGAACATGGGTCCGCCCATCTCGGAGGTTCCGTAGACGTCGTATGCTTTGACACCGGTCATGTCCTCGATGCGCTGCCTCATTCCCTCGGTCCAGGGTTCGGCTCCGAGGATGGCCTTCTTGAGCTTGGTGTCCCTTCTGAAGTCGATACCCATCTTCTGAGCGACGTTGGCCATGTGGATGAGATAGGATGGTGTACATGCGATCGCGGTAACGTCCAGGTCCTGCATGAGCTCCAACTGCCTCTCGGTACCTCCGGTTCCGGAAGGGAGTACGGTGGCTCCGACGGCCTCCACTCCGTAGTGGAGTCCGAGACCTCCGGTGAAGAGACCGTATCCGTACGATACCTGGACGACATCGTCCTTTCCAATACCGATGGATGTGAGGGACCTTGCGAGAGCGTCGGTCCAGTATCCGATGTCGTTCTGAGTGTATCCGACAAGTGTGGGCTTTCCGGTGGTTCCGGAGGAAACGTGGTATCTTACGACATCGGTGTTGGGGACGGTGAACAGTTTGGTGGGGTAGAAGTCCCTGAGGTCCTGTTTGTACATGAAAGGGAGCTTCTGGATATCTGCCAGGCAGTTGATGTCGCTGGGGAGGACTCCCTGTGCCTTCATCCTGTCGTGGTAAAACTGGTTGTTCTGATAGAGGTTCTCAACGAGCTTCTTGAGACTCGCGTACTGCATCTTCTTGATTTCGTCTTTAGGCATGCATTCTATCTTCTCGTTCCAGTACAATTCCGCACCTTCTTGTGTTCTTGGATGTCTCCATGAAGTCCCTGTATATTTACTAAACGTATGATTTGATAGAAAAACTAATGGAAAGGAAGATATTACATTAATTTTTAACGTAATATTTTACCGATTCAACGGGTAACTCCTTTCTTTGCCATCCCTACTGCGATTTTGATCATCTTCTGCATGCATGGTTCGGCATAGAAGTCCTTTCTTAACGTTAATGCTTCATACAATGTGTCGGGGTCCTTGTCCTTGAGGTCATCGATCTCCCTGATTCCGAGGAGATACAGTCCGCGACAGCATTTCTCGCTGACGGACGGGAGCTTCCTCAATTTCTCCACAACGATCCTCTCCTCCTCGGTCATAGGGGCCATTCCGCCTCCGAGCCCACAAGCTGCTTCTGCCATGTGATTCATTAATGAAACGTGCGTATATATAGGGCTTGTAACGGCCAAAACGGTAGTATATCCGACAGTGGATGGCGTAGTATGGAGCAGGTCGACAGCTGGGATGAGTTCTACAGGACCAACAGACGTGCTTGGAGAGGTGTCACCGACATTTCCGAACTTGGCATAGAGCCGGAAAGCGATGTTCTGGAGGTCGGTTGCGGTAATGGGAAGACCCTCGCTGCACTGAAGTCCATCGGCTGCAACGTCATAGGTGTGGACTTCTCGGAGGAGGCCGTGGTATCCTGCAGACAGTTGATCCCGGGGGTGGATGTGAGGCAGGGGGATATACTTGGATTGAAATTCGGTGATTCGTCCTTCGATTCCGTGGTGCTCTTCCATGTCCTGGAGCATGTGCTTCCCGAGGATCTGCCTAAGGCCGTATCGGAGATCCGTCGTGTACTCAGAAAAGGCGGAAGGGCATTCATCCGTTCATTCTCCTTGGGGGACATGCGTTCGGAGAAGGGAGAACGTATCGCGGAGGACATGGTCATTCGCGGTAACGGAATCAGGTACAGGTATTACACCGAGGATGTCATCAGAGAGGCCTTCTCGGGATGCGAGTTCGAACTCCTGCACAAGGTGGATGAACCCACCCGTTTTGGTACGGTACGTTCCAGGATCGAGGCCATCGTCCGTTTCTGACCTTCCCGTACGGCCAACAATTAAAAGGTTGGTCGCAGTACGACGGATTATGAAATGCCCCAAGTGTGGCACAGAGAACGAGGAAGGCGAGATCTTCTGCGTTAACTGTGATTGGAAACTCAATATGAAGTACGGTGGCGAGAAGATGGCCGTCAATGCTGTCTATTTCTCCTTCGCGGCCGTCATCATGGGAATCATCTCCCTCGTATTCGCATTCCTTGTGAACGTACCCATTGTGGCCGTCATCACCGGTGCCATCGGAATGTTCCTCGGAGGATACACCCAGTCCTTCGTGAGGATCACCAAGATCGGCGGACCCATCAAGAACAAGCTCGTGGTCATTGCGATCGTCGGACTCTTCATGTCCGTCATCGGTTTCGTCTACGCGTTCGCACACCTCACGTTCTGAGAGTGATCTGATGGCAGTATATCGCGGAAAGTACATCCTGGAAGGTCTGGACACCATCTCTCCGGAGATGGAGATGGATCTTGATCTGGCATACGACCTGTGCAGTGAGCTGAAGGCATCTTCGCCTTGTGCGATGTGCGGTAAGTGTTGCCATCAGCCGTTCATCACAGTCCGCGATGAGGAAGTGGAGCGTGTGGCCAACGGTGCAGGGATGGAGATGTACGATTTCGTCATGGAACATCTGTACCGTGAGGATGGGAGGTGGCTGTTCAAGGTCACCAACCCCTGTGCGTTCCTGAGGGAGGACAACAAATGTCGCATATGGAAGGACAGGCCCGAGATATGTGACGACTTCCCCTACATGGTGTCCATGTTCATGGGTCGTGTGTACCTTGCGATCACCAATCCCGACCATGACATCATGCCTGACCTGGAGTACATGGACGACACGTGGCCGTGCACGCCCATCATAAAGTCCAGGATCGGTGGGATGATCGACGATGCCAGACGTAAACGTCAGGCACGGTCGTGATCCGCTATATGTTTCTTGAAAGCCTCGGAATAGAGGGAGGGCTTGATGATATGGCCGACTCCCTCTATCCTGAGCACCTTACAATCAGGGATCCTGTCGGAGATGTAGTCTCCAAGGATGGGTTCCACCATTATGTCGTCCAATCCGTGCACCGATAGGGTGGGTGCGGATATGAGATGCAGTTTCTCCCTGGTGTCGAACTGGTCCAATGCGTGCATCTGCGCCTTGCATCCTTTGGCATCCAGATTCGTGAGCGACCTGAGGGTCTTCCCCTTGGATTCCAATCCCGAGAAGAAATCCTCCGTGAAACAGAACGCATTGGTCATCATGCTTATGAATTCGGAACTCGCACCGGCGACGGCACAGTCGCAGATGCCGTTCATGAAGTAGCTGGAACGTGCGGGGCGATAAGGGTATGCGGATACGAGGGTGAGCGACATCAGACGTTCCGGGTGCTGGATTGCGAACTCCTGTGCGATATGTCCTCCCATGGACCAACCCAATATGTGTGCCTTCTCGATACCGAGGTGGTCGAACAGGCACAACGTGTCATCGACGAAGTCCTGGTAATCGATGTCCCCTCCGGGATAGACGGTCTGTCCCGCACCCCTGTTGTCGAATACGATGACCCTGTGCTGGTCGGTGAGTTCGGGTACGAGTGCTTTGAAGAATGTGGAGTCACCGCTGAATCCTGTGATCAGTACCACCGGGGTACCCTCTCCGGATTCCTCATAATACATGCTAATTCCGTTGAAATCTGCGAACGGCAAATACCCACCTTTCATACTATGGATTTTTCACCACTTACTTAAACCAATCCCTGACGGGCCTTGTTTTGTACTATATACTGTAACAATGAGGATTCCGAATCAGTAAAGCTTATATTATTTCCTGACAAAACGTGGACGTACGGTAGTTGCCGTCATGAGGAATTAGAAATGGCCGAAGGAAAGCTCGGAGCAAGGATCAGAAAGTACAGGGAACAACTCGGACTCACCCAGGAGGAGCTTGCAGTCAACGCAGGACTCGACGCTGGATTCATAGAGGATGTCGAGGCGGACCTTGTGTACCCACCGATTGGTAGCATCATCAAGCTCTCCAGGGCACTCGGTCAGAGGGTCGGAACCTTCATGGACGACCAGTTCCGCCCCGACCCAATCATCAACAAGGCCGGCGAGTTCGAGGAGGAGACCGCATCCCACAGGGGAGCAAAGGGTCACTACCACTATTACCCCCTCGGAACCGGAAAGTCCGACAGGCACATGGAGCCTATGTTCATCAGGATCGAGGAGGACGAGTCCAAGGAGATGTCCTCCCACGAGGGTGAGGAGTTCATCATCGTCGTCTCCGGAAAGATTCTCATCAAGTATGGAAAGAAGGAAGAGGTCCTCACCGCAGGTGACACCGTCTACTATAACTCCGTCGTCCCTCACTTCATCGGTGCCGTCGACGGTCCTGCAGAGATCTACGCGGTCCTGTACGTCCCCATGTGAGGTAGAACTATGGTTTGCGTACCCAGGAAGGAATTCACCAGCGACGAAAGGTTGGGGGATCTCCTCGATAAGTGCATCAGGAACCATCCTGACAACGATGCGATCGTCTATGTGGACCGTGACCTCAGACTCTCCTGGAGGGAGTGGGGTGTAGCGGTCGATCAGGTCGCCAAAGGACTCATGGCGATGGGTGTACAGAAGGGGGACAAGGTCGCTGTATGGGCCACCAACGTCCCGGATTGGATCACCCTGATGTTCGCCACCGCGAGGATCGGCGCCATCCTCCTCACGATCAATACCAACTATCAGGAAGCCGAGTTGGACTACGTCCTCAAGCAGTCCGACATGAACTACCTGTTCCTCATCAACGGAGTCAGGGACACGGACTATGTCAAGATCGTGTACGACCTGATCCCGGAACTCAAGACCCAGCCCAGGGAGAACTTCCACAGCGAGAAGTACCCCTTCCTGAAGAAGGTCTGTTTCCTCGGACCCGAGAAGCACCGCGGAATGTATTCCATGAACGAGGTCAAGTCCCTTGCGGTCCAGATCGATGACGAGGAGTACCAGGAGAGGAAGGACTCGGTCGATGTTCACGACGTCACCATGATGCAGTACACCTCCGGAACCACCGGATTCCCCAAAGGTGTCATGCTGACCCATCACAACATCGCCAACGACGGATATTGGCTCGGAGCGAACATGAACTACGGTCCGACCGACAGGCTCAGCCTGAACGTTCCTCTGTTCCACTGCTTCGGTTGCGTTCTCGGAGTCATGGCATGTATCAACCACGGTGTCACGATGGTGTTCTGTGAGACATTCGATCCCGTCAAGGTCATGACATCCATCGAGACGGAGCGTTGCACATCCCTGTACGGTGTCCCTACGATGTTCATCGCCATCTTGGAGCACAAGCTGTTCAACAAGTTCGACTTCTCGACCCTGAGGACCGGAATCATGGCAGGGTCCCCATGTCCCATCAAGGCCATGGAGGAGGTCGTCGACAAGATGAACATGAGAGAGATCACCATCGTATACGGTCTGACCGAGGCATCCCCCGGTATGACCCAGACCAGGTACGATGAGCCCTCCATCGAGAAGAAGTGCACGTCCGTCGGAAAGAAACTGCAGGGTGTGGATACAGTGATTCTTGATCCCGAGACCCACGAGCCCTGTCCTCCCGGAACCATCGGAGAGTTCTGCTGTAAGGGATACAACGTCATGAAGGGATACTACAAGATGCCGGAGGAGACCGCCAAGGTCATCGACGAGAACGGATATCTCCACTCCGGAGACCTCGGATACATGGACGAGGAGGGTTACTTCTACGTCACCGGCAGGATCAAGGATATGATCATCCGCGGAGGAGAGAACATCTACCCCAAGGAGGTCGAGGACTTCCTCTACACCTGTCCCGGAATCAGCGA
>JAFVZR010000194.1 GCA_017508065.1 Candidatus Methanomethylophilaceae archaeon | reverse complement strand
GATGATGCTGACGAAAGGTGCGGGCCTGATGATCCTTCTGACCTTTGCCTTTCCGGGTGCGGTCCTGATGGCGGAGAAGTATGCCTTGAAGTCGACATGCTTGAGGATCCAACACACGAATGCTGCGAATCCGAGTGCGAACACAGGGGTTGCGATTGCGGCCTCGGTGGCGTTGTGGCCACAGGTGAGGGTGAGCACGAACAACCAGACCATGGTGAAGATGTAGGTTGCGGAACCTGCGTTCTTGCGGACCTTGTAGAGCATTCCGAGAACTACGAGGTAGACGAACCAGTAGGTCACTGCACCGTAGTACGTGGACAGCATGGAGAGGGTGAGCTTCTGCTCGCCGAGGGTTGCGAGGTATGCCTCATCGTAGATGGGGTTACCGGAGACGATGCAGGAGAAGAACTCGGGCATCGCGAAGTAGAGTGCGACGAGGACTGCGACTGCAACGATGACGAAGATGGGCAGGGTGAGTGTCCAGGGCTTCTTCGCGGTTGCCGCGAATCCTGCTACGAGTGCACTGATGAAGACTGCAAGGAATACAGAACCGGATGCGACCTGGTCCCAAAGTCCGAGAACACCGTAGTACACGCCTGCTGCGACTGCTGCGATGAGGACGGTGATGCTGTAGACGAGGGCCATCGGCATGGGGTTCTTGCCCTTGAAACGGTCAACGAGGACCTGGACGATCATGACTACCAGAATGGGCACGAGGATCGCACGGTAGTCTACCCATGTGATCTCGGTGATCGCGAGGATGACACCTGCGATGGCAGCGAAACCGTATGCCTTCTTGTGGGTCGCCTCCTCTCCCTCCCTGTATCCAACGGTCTCGATGGCCTTGAAGAGGAAGAAGACACAAAGGACGAGAAGGAACATGATGAAGGAGGTTCCAGTTCCGTTGGAGAAAACGCTCTCCTTAACGAATACGGGACAGAGAGCGACGAAGAGTGCAGTAAGGTATCCTGCAAGTTTGGACTTGAGGATCTGCTTTCCAAGGAAGTAGGATGCGATGACTGCGGCGACTGCGAAGACAGGGCCGGAGAACGCGAGCACTATGGATGATGCGAGCGTTGCGTCAGAAAGGAACACGTTGAGCAACGCGGCGAATGGATACATCAGAAGTGCGAACAGGAACGGTGCCGTGGTAACGGATCCGAACGGGTAGTAGAGTGAGCCGTCAACGAGGACGAAGGCACCACTGCCAACGAGTTCGCTGAGGATGTACAGATTGTTCGTGGATACTGAGCCTCCGGAGAGTGCGAAATCGCTATCGATGGAAGTACCGATAGAGAACGCCACTCTCACGAATGCCGCGAGGAAGACAATCACACACATCACTACGAGCGGTGTGCGATTTGCCTTGAAGCCTACAGGTTTTTCCTGGGCTTCCGTCGATTCGGTGTTGATTTTGCGCATTCTATATTCTCCGCAATAAGAATATACGCGCATGAATCAGTCCGTATTTAATCGTTACCTTATTATTATAGGAAAAGGGAGAATCCCCATGGGATGTGCCAGACATCCCATGGATAGTGTTTATCAGATCAGGTCCTTGATGGATTCCGCGATGGAACGTGCGACTGCGACGGGATCCTCCGCACCGTAGATCGCACGGCCGACGATAACGTAATCGGCACCGGCCTCGATGGCCGCGGATGCCGAACCGCCCTGAGCCCCTACGCCGGGGGTGAGAATGAGCTTGTCACCTACGATACTGCGGATGAGTCTGATCCTATCAGGGCGGGTGGCAGGTGCGATGAATCCCTTGGCACCGTTCTCCACACCCATCTTAGCCAGATCCTCCGCGACAGGCGCGGTGAACATTGTTCCACCAGGGTGGCTCATCTCTGTGACCGCGATGATGTCGGCCTTTCCTGCTGCTGCCTCCACGGCCGCCTGCATGGAATCGTCACCGGTGAACGCGTGACAGATGACGGCTGCCGCGCCCCTGCTGACACAGTTCTCGACGATCAGCCTGACCGTATTGGGGATGTCCGCGACCTTGAAGTCACAGATGACATCGGTCACCTCTGCGAGCCTGTTGATCATATCGGGGCCTGCGGAGAGCACCAAAGGCCAATTGATCTTGACCGCGTCGATGTACTCGGAAACATCGCTGACGATTTTCATCGCCTTGTCGGGATCGGTCTCATCCAATGCGAGTACCACGCCTGTTCTTCTCTTCATGGTACCATATACCCGAACAAGGGTTAATAACGTGTTGCATAGATTACGCGCCAATGAAATTCGAAAGGATGGACTGCGGTTCCGTGCACAATGGACCTCTGGCCGAAGGTTGCAAACATTGTGTGGAAGGCGGAAAGATGGTTTTGTTCGTTACCGGAAGGTGTGACACCGGCTGTTACTACTGCCCCGTCGGCCTCTCCAAGAAAGGGAAGGACGTGATCTATGCCAACGAGCTCTGCACCCGCAACAAATCCGAGATCATCGAAGAGGCCGAGTCCATGGATGCGACCGGTACGGGCATCACCGGAGGTGACCCGCTGATCAACGTCGAAAGGACCGTGAATGCGATCAGGATGCTGAAGGACCATTTCGGCAAGGATCATCACATCCACCTGTACACATCCACGATGGATATGGAGAAGATATCCGCAGTTGTCGAAGCCGGACTGGATGAGATCCGTTTCCATCCCCCTATGAGACTATGGGGTCACATGGAGGACACATCGCTCGCAGAGATCGTAGGTAATCTCTCGATCGACGTCGGAATAGAAGTGCCAGCACTCCCGGATCACAAGGACGAGCTGGATGCATTGATCACCTTTGCGGAATCCATCGGAGTCGATTTCGTCAATCTGAACGAACTGGAATTCTCCGAAAGCAACTGGGACATGATGGAGAAGTACGATTACGACCTGGTGGACGAACTTTCTTCCGCCGTGAAAGGCTCCGAAGATGTGGCACATTACATCATGAACAAACATCCCGACCTTGCCATCCATTATTGTTCATCCACATTCAAGGACGGAGTACAGCTCAGGAACCGCCTACTAAGGAAGGCGAACCATTCCGCGAAGGAATATGAGGTCATCACGGAGGAAGGTACCGTCATCAAAGGTGTCCTTTACGGAGATCTGGAGACGGCTAAGAAGCTACTTTCCGAAGATTACGATGTGCCAGACGAACTGATGTTCATTGATACAGAGAGGAACCGCTTGGATGTCGCACCCTGGGTACTAGAGGAGATCGCGGAGGAGCTCCCCTACAAGTGCTATGAGGTCGAGGAGTATCCGACCGCGGACCGTCTGGAAGTAGAGCGTGCACCGCTCAACTGAACGTCTGGCACATAGGCTTCGACATCAACGTTGAAGCATCCCCATCTTTCTTTTCTGAATGTCTGGGTCTTTGTGAACCTGAATTTTTGATAAGAAATAAGAAGGTTGGGTTAAAGGGTTTAAACATCCTTTTGGATGACCGACCGCAGGGGCCCGATCAGTCCACGCTGATGCTCTGAATCTCGTGGTGCCTGTTGACGATGTCGCGGGCGATGCGAAGATTCTTTCCGGCCTTACCGATCGCCCTGCCTTTCAGCTTGGGGTCGACAGTGACCGTTGCATGCGTGATATTTCCGCGCTGCTCGATCTCGACCTTCTGAGGACCGTAGATGTGGAATACGTTCATTACGAACTGTTCCGGAACTTCGGAATACTCCACGACCTGAATGTTCTTTCCAGTCTTCTCCGTAAGCATGATTACATGCTCGCCCTTCTTACCGACAGCGATGTTTCCCTGGCCCTTGTCGACCACGAAGACAAGTTTGTCATCGGTATCCATGCAGTCCTTGACGTTCGCCTTGGTGATCGCCTCGAACAACGAGATGTATCTGAGGGTATCCTCAGTGAGTACGATTTCGGCAGACATGTTCTCACAGCGTTAAGATGTTGGAGGTACCCTTGTCGATGACCGCCAAAGCGGAGACCGAGAACGGCTTTCCGCAGAGAGCGCCCAACTCCATGTTGTTACCCTCGTAGACGTGGACCTTCACTCCGATGTCACCGGCGGTAAGTGCCTTGCTGGGACAGTTCCTGGAAACGATGACCAGCTGTGCCTTTCCTGCCTTGACTGCTTTCTCTGTCTGATCTACTCCGAACTCAACGACTCCGGTCGAGATTGCGGACTTCAATGCTTTTCCGATATCAATCATTCTTCATTCCCCTGGTTCTTGGGTGTGTAAATAAGTTTAACTGCGCCGGTACCCAGCGTGACGGGCTGTCCGACGATGATGTTCTCTGCCACTCCTTCGAGGTGATCGACCTCTCCGTTCATGGCTGCATGCAGCAAGTGCGGCGCTGTGATCTCGAACGCTGCCCTTGCCAATACACTTGCCTTCTTTCCGGAAATTCCGTGCCTACCGATGGCCTTCACGGATCCGTCGTTGGTCATGAGGTCTGCAACAAGCATGATGTGCCTGATGTCGACATCCATACCTGCGCCCTTCATGGTAGCGAGTGCTTCCTTGATGATGGAGTTCCTTGCGGCCTCGATTCCGAGAACATCGGCGATCTCGAGAACGCTGTTGGTCTGAGCGTATTCTACGTCGACACCCTCGACCTTCAGGACCTCCTTCAAATTGCTTCCTTCGGTGATGATTACCCATCCCTCTCCGTCGACACGGTTTCCACCTTCGACTCCGTCGGATCCCTCTGCCTTGAGGATCTTCATCCTCTGCTTGGAGAGAACCGCCCTCTTGATGCCGTCAATTCCCTTGATCCTGGTGACCTTGGCATTCTCGTAGAGGGTCTGAAGCTTCTTGTAGGAAGGTACGTCAGAGTTGATGACGATCTCGAAGTCACCTTTCTGTACCAATCCGCGGAACATCTTGACCTTGTTGAGCCTCTCGACGATGTCGTCCATCATGATCTTGAGCCTGTCCATGGTACGGGCATCGGGGGTGATGACGACGGTCATGTTGGTGGCGTTGACGGTGATGTCAGCGACGTTCTTCAGGATGGTGGTCTCGATCTCGTAGGAGACGAGCTTTGCGACCTCCTCGTCCTCTGCAGCCAGTCCCCTGAGGGGAATGACCATCGAAGGAGTACTGGGGACACGGCGTGCATCGACGATCTCGATGAGCCTGGGCAGTCCCTGGGTGGTCAGGACGTTTGCGACTCCCGCATTGTGGAAAGTACGCATGTTCATCTGAGTACCGGGCTCTCCGATGGAGTGTGCTGCCATGACTCCGGCGGACTCGTGGGAGGCCATCTTGTGGGACTCGAACATCCTGTCCGCGACCTTGATGAGCTCTCTCTGGATTCCTTCGTCATCTGCGTACTCGGTACCCTGGATACGGTTGGAGATGTCCACGATGACCTTCAGGGGGAGCTTCGATCCCATCTCGTCCCTGATTGCGACGAGCTTCTGCTCCATGTCGGAGAAGGAGTGGTGCTTGTTGGTGATAAGGACCATGGGTTTGACCTCGATGTCCTCGACAGCCTTCGCAGTGTCTGCCTTCTTCGTCCTGGTGCCGCTGCTGCGCCTGGTGGTGGGTGCGACCTTACCGTAGATCTCGGCTGCCTTCTCGGGATCGAATCCCTTCTCGACGAGACCGTCGATTCCGGCATCCTTGACGGACTGAATGGTAGTAAAATCTACCATGAGTTTGGCGACATCTTCAGGAGCGACGCCCCTGGTAATCAATGCCTTCTCTGTATCTTTTCTAGCCATTTCAATCACTCTCGTAATCGTTGTCGGAATCTCCGTCGTTATCGTCGTCGTCATCGCCGGAGAACTCCATCTCGTCCTTCTCACGGCTTCCGTAGTCCTCTCCCTTGGTTGCCTTGTCGAGGTTCAGGAGTGCATCCGCTCCGTCTCCGAGGACCTCGGTGAACAGATCGTTGATGTTGACTGCCTCTCCTCCGACTGCCCTTGCGGGATCGGTTCCGTCCTCTCCATACATGAACTGGATGATGGTGTCAGCGGTGTTCCTGATGGATCCGTCGCCCATGAGCTTGAGATCCTCGAGTGCGGAGATGAGTCTCCTCTGCATGTATCCTGACCTGGAGGTACGGACCGCGGTATCGACAAGTCCCTCTCTTCCTCCCATTGCGTGGAAGAAGAACTCTGTGGGAGACAGACCGCTCTTGTAGGAGTTCTCGACGAATCCCTTCGCGTATGCTCCGAGGTCTCCCTTCTGGAAGTGGGGGAGGGTCCTCATGTGGTATCCTCTTGTGATCCTCGATCCACGAACGGACTGCTGACCTACACAACCGGCCATCTGGGACAGGTTGAGCATGGATCCACGGGCTCCGGCCTTAGCCATGATGACAGCGGGGTTCGCCATACCGACGTGGTCGGCGACGATCTCTCCTGCGTGGTCACGAGCCTCGGAAAGGTTCTTTCCGATGTTCATCTCGAGGGTCTCCTCGATGGAACGTCCGGGCATTGCCTC
>JAFVZR010000193.1 GCA_017508065.1 Candidatus Methanomethylophilaceae archaeon | reverse complement strand
TACGACACTTGCTCGTAGGAGGGTCTAAACCGCCCGTTAGCACTACGAGGAGGAATTGTATTGGCAGATAAACCAACCGTAATAGTTGTGCAGAAGGCACTTGATAGTGCAAAGAAGCGCAAATTTGTTGAGACGGTTGAGTTGGCCATCAATCTCAAAGATGTTGACCTCTCCCTTCCTAAGAACCGTATTCAGGAAGACATCGTTCTCCCCAAGGGACGCGGAAAGGAAGTCAAGATCGCTGTGATTGGTGGTGGCGATCTTGCCTTGAAAGCCAAAGACGTTGCTGACCTTGTGATCACTCCCGAGGAACTCGGAACTCTCGCAGGGAACAAGAAGCAGGCTAAGAAGATCGCAAACGACATCGATTACTTCATTGCCGAGGCACCTTTAATGGCGCAGGTCGGTAAGAGGCTCGGTACCGTTCTCGGTCCTCGCGGAAAGATGCCCAAGCCCATTGCACCCGGTGCAGACCCTGCTGCAATGATCGAGGGTCTCCGCAAGTCTGTTACCATCAGGACTAAAGACAGAATGACCTTCCACGCTCCCGTTGGAACCGTCGAGATGAGCGCAGAGGACATAGCCGACAACATCGAGCTCATCCTCAAGCGTGTCGAGGCCCACCTTGAGAAAGGTAGGCACAACATCGCTTCCGCGTACGTCAAGACCACCATGGGACCCTCGGAGAAGATTTTGTAAGGAGGTTCAAAGATGGCACACGTCGCAGCTTGGAAGAAGGATCTGGTTAACGAGCTGGTACAGGACATGATCCAGGCCCCCGTCGTCGCAGTCGTCGACATGGCGGGAATCCCTGGACAGCAGGTCCAGTCCATGAGGGCCGGAATCAGGGCCGACGCCAAACTCAAGATGACCAAGAACAATCTTATGCTCTTGGCAATCGAAGAGGCGGCGAAGGAGAAACCCGGACTCGAGGCACTCAAGGATTCGATTCACGGACAGTGTGCAATTGTCACCACCGAGGTCGGTCCCTTCAAGCTCTTCAAGAAGCTTGAGGCAACCATGACCCCCGCTCCTGCAAAGGAGGGACAGCTTGCACCTTTCGACATCGTTGTACCCAAGGGACCGACCCCGTTCGGACCCGGCCCGATTATCGGAGAACTTCAGAAAATAGGCCTTCCTGCAGCTATCGAGGCAGGAAAGATCGTAGTCAAGAAGGACACGACACTCGTGAAGACCGGAGAGCCGATTTCCGGTCCCATCGCAGCAATGCTCCCCAAGTTGGAGATTCTCCCCATGATCGTGGGTCTCGACCTCAGGGTCGCCTACGAGGATGGAGTCGTCTACAGCAAGAGCGTTCTCGACATTCCCGAAGACTACTATTCCACGATGTTCGCTACGGCAGCACAGAATGCACTTGCACTCGGTGTTTCGATCGCGTTCCCCACTGAGGAGACCATCGTACCGCTCATTGCTAAGGCATTCAGGGAGACCCTCGGTCTCTCTATCGCAGCCGCGATACCGACCAAAGAGAATATCGACATGCTCCTGGCAAAGGCAGATGCTCAGATGCTGTCTGTTGCCGCAGCCTGCGGATACACGAACGACTCGATCGCAGCGAGGCTCAACTCTGCTGCAGCAGCAGCCGCTGCACCCGTCGAGGCCGCTCCCGCAGTGGTTGAGAGTGTGGAAGAGGAAGAAGAAGAGGTCAGCGAAGAAGAAGCAGCAGCTGGCCTTAGTGCATTATTCGGCTAAATAAAAAGGAGTTGAAACAAATGGAGTATATCTACAGTGCAATGGTGCTCTACTCTGCTGGCAAAGACATCACCGAGGACGCTATCTCTGCAGTCCTTGCAGCCGCTGGAGTCGACGCTGACGCCGCCAAGATCAAAGCACTGGTTGCTTCTCTCGAGGGAGTTGACATTAAAGAGGCCATCGCAAGTGCAGCAGTTTGCGCCGCACCTGCAGCCGCAGCCCCCGCCGCAGCCCCCGCCGCCGCAGACGCCCCTGCAGCAGTCGAGGAGCCCGAAGAGGAAGCAGTCAGTGAGGAAGAGGCCGCAGCCGGTCTCTCCGCTCTGTTCGGATGAACAAGTTGGTCTAACTGGCAACACAAACCTTTTACCCTTTCTTTTTTTTTTGATTTTTCACTTTGACTCTGTAGTGTCGGGTATACATCATATTCGTCACCGATTCCGATTCCCGGTATGTCGGGCAACCGGATTCCGAGACAAGACAGGTGGTGCCGAGGGGCCTTCGTGATTCGGATGCCAGGTTGAAGGTATTCGCATACGGCACACAGGGCGACCTGGACAAGTCGAACGGTGTCAAGAAGAAGGGGAGGGGGTAGAAAACCGAAGGCTTCCAATCCCTCTTCATGGAATTCATACCCAAGTTTACCGAGTTAGAGTTTTCAATACATATGGTTCCCGTGTCTCTGCCGATTGTTCTGAGAATCCGCATCCAGAGCGTTCACCGTATGTTCGGAATCGTCACATCCATTCAGGAATGTGATAGCCAGGGGATTCTCTTCTGAATGCACCGGATGATGGGTCCGACCAGAATGGCTGCGAGTATCGTCCCCTCCCTTGTACCCGCAAAGTCGTTGAGAACCAGGAATCCCGTGACAAGGCTCATCACGCACCATATGACGTCGATGATCAGTTTCACTTTACCGAACGGTATTTTCGTTTTCATGTGGATCGCGAGTATGAGGCCGTCTGCTGCGAGCATCGTGAAGTCCGATTTCAGTTCGAGGCATATTCCGAAACCCATCACTATGCACCCGATGATTAGAAACATCAGCTGCATCGCATAGTTCGCAGGTGCCACGTCTCCCAGAAGAAGATCTGCAAAATCCACGAAATAACCGAATATGAACGACATCACCAGTTGCATCAGGAGTTGGACGTTGCCCAGGTTTCCCCTCATGAGCATCTTCTCTATGATGATCACGATGATGCTCCAGATGATGGTCCAGTTTCCGAATGACATCTGGGTGATGATGAGATATGATGTGTACGGCATCGCCGTCAGCGGTGAATTGCCCATTCCCGCCCTCACTATGAACACCACCCCAATCGAGATCACCATGAGGGATGCAAGGAACATCGTTGCACGACGGATTGGTTTGTCCATGCATTCATTCCTTCTTTGATAATTCGTCGTATACGAGGTCCAGATGACTCTTCAGCGAGTGGTATCCGATCTCGCCTAGAACGGATTCGATGAGTTTCTCCATCTCATGGATGTGGATTTCGTTCCTGTCGATCATCCTGTTGCCATGAGGGGTTATCCGAATGGTCTTGGAGGATTTCCCGGTACGACCGAGGTTTTCAATCAGGTCTTTGGATTCCATCCTGCGAAACAATCCTATCGCCGTGGGATGACTTATCGAAAGGTAATCCTCGATCTCCTTCTGTGTCGCAGAACCATCATCGGTGCAGTGGGCCAGGGTGTACAGGATTCTGCATTGTGTCAGTGTCAAATCGTCATCGGACAGTCTCGAGTTGAGTGTCCTGTCGATGGATTCACTCAGACGTTTGATTTTGATACAAGCATTGTCGGGGTTCCGTGTGGATAGCATCGAACAAATATAGCATGCTATACTTAAGTCGATTGGATGGTTTTGCCTCCTTCATCCATGCCCGTCGTCCCCATCGTGGCATGTCCCGCTTCTTTGTTTTCGAATCCAATTAATACTACCTGTCACGTGATGGTATGTGATAACATGGAGTTTTGTCCGTCACCCGAACATGATCAGGAGGTCTGCATGAGGTTGCAGTCCCTCGTCCGTGATGGTTCCATGTTCGATTTCACTCCAGCAGTCCGGGACTTCGTACACAGTCGTGGGACCGTCGAGGGTGAGCAGGTTTGAATGACGTTATCCTCGTCACCTGTGGAAGTTCCGCCGGTTCGATCCTTTCGAATGCGGGGGAATCATTCGACATCCCCCTGGTGTATTCCGAATCCGGGTCCGACATGTCCGATGTCATCAAGGGCTACAGGGTCGTTGCCGTGTTCGCATTGCTCGGTGGCATATCCGGGACCGCCGATGCGGAGTCCATCCTTCAATGTGCCAGACGTCTCGGAAGCAGAACCGTCTCCATCCTGGGCCTCCCGATGGAGTTCGAAAGCGACCGTCGCGAACGTGCCTTGGAGTCGCTGGATTCCATATCGGAGCTGTCCGACAGGATGTTCATGATGGATGAGGGGATGCTGTTGAAGCTGTATCCCGACATCAAGGTCCGCCGCCTGTTCCCCATGGTGGCCCATACGATGACATTCACGATACGTACCCTGATGGACATGGTCAGGGGGCCGTTCTTCAGCACGTTCTATGAGAAGGCCTATACCTTCGCTTACGTGGTCGACATGGATCCGGTCGGTGCGGTGGAGAGGGCAATGGACTCGTCGATGTTCGAGACGGATCCGGAACTGGCGAAGACCATCGTCGCAGTGAGTTCGACGTTCGGTCAGGCGGAGGTCGATGCGGCCAATTCGATAATCGCCAGGATGACCGGAATCGTGCCGGATATAGTGAAGAGAAGGGATTCGGAGGATGCCAGGATACTGGTCTTCCTTTCGGTCCTGTTGCCTTGACATTCTCCGTACTCGTGAGGTGCCCGTACCCCTCACTCGTCCTTCTTCTCCCAGCTCTTGCCGTATCTAATGATCTTGGATGCGTCTCCGAACACGCCCATGATGGTGTTGTACTCGTATTTCGTGGGGATGGCACGTCCCATCATCCTTCTGAACATGACACGGGTCATCTCACGCCTGGTCTTGGGGTAGTCTATGGCATCCATGAGGTCGCTGAAGAAGTCGAACATCCTCTCCTTCTCCTCCCTGTCAGCGGGTTCGGGTCTACGGTACGTGTGTTCGGCCTGGAAGAACTCGTACATGACCACGTTGGCGGCATGGGAGAGGTTCAGGATGGGGTACTCCTCTCCGGATGGAATGGTGATGAGCACGTCGCACATGTTCAACTCGTCCTGAAGGAGTCCTATGTCCTCCCTTCCGAACACGATGGCGATCTTCTCGTCGTATCCCCTGCAGTGTTCGGCGAATTCGCGGACCGGGACCGGGACACGGGTGTAGTTCCTGTCGCCTTTGGTGGTGACCCCACTGGTTCCCACAACGAGGAAACATCCCTTCACGGCCTCTTCGAAACTGGTCACGATGTGGACGTCGTCGAGAATCTGCGATCCGTGTTTGGACCTGCGGTATGCATCGTCACCGAGCTCGCAGGGGTTCACAAGATAGAGTTCCTTGACATCGAAATTGGCCATCGATCTGGCTATGGCGCCCACGTTTCCTTCGTATTTGGCGCCCACTACGACTATGCGTATCTCGGGCATGGGCGGTTCATGTACATGGACGTTAAGTATTCTTGCCATCCGTTTCTCGGGATGTCGATCAATCCCTGAGCCTCAGATGAACAAAGTTTTAGCATTAGGTCTCTGAAGACATTCAAAACTACTCGAAATCGATCAAAATCTTTGTCCTTCACCCGATTTCCTGTTCGGATCCGGCGGAAAATCCACGCAACCGTTCCATTCCATGTCCCTCCGGTGCGATTCATCGTACGAAGTGAAAAACATGTATGATGCCATGATGGCATTGTACGGGGTGACACGGACGACCCTCATACGCATCCCGCACTATCGGGCACTTTCGGTCACCTCCCCCTGGAACCTTCAAATACGCGTATCGTGGGTCCGGAAACCATGGGCGGCAAAAAGGACGGGGGACGCAAGAGGATCC
>JAFVZR010000192.1 GCA_017508065.1 Candidatus Methanomethylophilaceae archaeon | reverse complement strand
GGCGTACGCATGTTGCGCGACGTATCTGACAAGGCTGTGATACTCGGGCGTCCGATCTCCCCTGAGTTCGATCCCAACGAAGTGGATGGGATATTGGATGTCGCGGATGGGTTGGGCATTTCCAGCATATCCGATATGTCCCTCCGTTACATCGAGGCGTTGGCCGATGCCGCACATCGCAAGGGAAAGATCTTCGCCATACATGCGAGCGAGAGGATCCGCGAGGACATCGATTCGGTCCTTTCGTTGGAACCGGATTTCATCGTCCATATGTGCGAATCCACTGATATGGATATGAGGAAATGTGCGGATGCGGACGTTCCAGTGGTTGTGTGTGCCACATCCAACATGTATTTCGGTAAGGTGCCACCGATCGCACGTTTCGTCAAATCCGGTGTGACCCTATCGATAGGTACTGACAATGCAATGTTGTGCCCACCAGATATATTCAAGGAAACATCCGTATTCTCAATGATTGCCAGGGAACAAGGTTGCCCATCCGATGTTCCATATCGGGCACTTTTTACTGGTGGGTGTAAATGCTTAATTACGCGTAGCAGAATAGGGATGAACATCGGGGCACCTGTGGTGCCGTGCGTGTTCGATCATGATCTGATCCGAACGGCATGACGCGTTGTCCCGTTGGAGGTATCCCTATGGCATTCACGAAGATTCTCGTGCCCACGGACGGCAGTGAGTTCACGAAAGCGGCGATCAGAGAGGCTGTGGACCTGGCAAAGGTCTCGGGAGGGAAGATTACCGCTCTCTATGTCATCGATCAGACACTGTTCGGTAACGTCCCTGTCGATTCGTCCGTCAACGCGATATACGATATGATGGACAAGGAAGGTCACAATGCGACCGCTTTCGTCAAGTCGTTGGGCAAGGAGAACGGTATCGAGGTGGAGGAACTCGTCGTGAACGGTTCTCCCGTGAAGTCCATTGTGGAAGCATCCAAAGATTTTGATATAATTGTCATGGGAACCCTTGGAAGAACAGGGTTCGCAAAGTTCATGATGGGCAGTGTGGCGGAGAAGGTCGTAAGATTCGCCAAGTGCCCGGTTATGGTCGTAAAGTCATCAGAGGCGGAATCCAAATGAAAACTGTAGCAGACGTAATGACGAACATGCCGATCGTTGTGCAGGTTCCCGGAAACAGGAACGACGCGATCAACATAATGGTAAGGAACAAACTCACCGGACTGCCTGTTGTCCGTGCATCCGATGGTCAGCTCATGGGAATCATCTCGAGGAGGGATGTCTTCAAGAACATGAAGGAGACGCAGCTTTCCATCCTGATGAAGAAGAACCCTCTCGTCATCGGTCCCGATGCTACTCTCTCGGAGGCAGCCAAGATCTTCTTCGATAAGAGGATCCACAGGCTCCCTGTCGTCGAGAACAACAAGCTCATCGGAATCATCACTCCTACCGACCTCATCAGGGTCATCAAGAAGATGAAGAACGTCACATTGACTGCAGAGGATGCCATCAACGTCAAGTGTGCTACCTGTTACAAGGACGATCCTCTTTCCTATGTTGTCAAGTCCATGAGGATCTCCGATGTTTCCGCTATGCCCGTCCTCGATGAGAACGGAATGATGGTGGGAATCCTCACCGACCGTGACCTTTTCGTCGACCAGACCAAGGATGTCGATGCAATGAAGGCCATGGGTCTCGATGACACCTGCATCTCGCTCGCAGGATACAGGAACGTCCTTCCTCTGTTCCACTTGGAGAACAACACCGATGCATCCACCAAGAGCGTCAGCGAGTTCATGGTCAAGGATCCCACCAAGGTGTTCAAGAAGACCAAGCTCAGCGATGTCGCAAGGATCATGGACGAGAACGACTTCGGTCAGATCCCTGTCCACTCCGATAACGATGAGCTCGTCGGAATGGTCTACGACGTGGACGTACTTCTCGCACTCATGGGTGAATCCGATGAGTAAGGATGTCGATCCCGCAGATTTGATGGCGCTCTGCAAACGCAGAGGATTCATCTGGCCCTCCTTCGAGGTATACGGGGGAGTTGCCGGAATGTACGATTACGGACCTCTCGGATGCGCACTCAAGAACAACATCGTCGAGGTCTGGAGATCCATCTACAAGGGAAGGGAGGGTTTCGTGGAGATCGACTCCGAGACCGTCAACCCCAGGGAGGTCTTCAAGGCATCCGGACACGTGGACGAGTTCGCGGACAAGATCACCTACTGTACGAAATGTCAGACCCCTTTCAGGGCAGACCACCTCGTCAAGGAGTTCTATGAGAATCCCGATATCCTCTCCCTCAAGGAGCTGGATGAGGCATTCGTTAAGCACGGTGTCAAGTGTCCCGAGTGCGGCGGGGACCTCGGACCTGTGGATGAGTTCAACCTCATGTTCAAGACCAACATCGGACCCGGTTCCAACCGTATAGGGTACCTCAGGCCCGAGACCGCGCAGGGTATCTTCGTCAACTACAACAACCTCTACAGGTACAACAGGGAGAAGCTCCCCCTCGGAGTCATCCAGACCGGAAGGAGCTACAGGAACGAGATCGCACCCAGACAGGGTATGATCAGGATGAGGGAGTTCAACCAGATGGAGGTCGAGCTCTTCGTGGATCCCGAGGACAAGGGTTGGGTAAGATACGATGCGATCAAGGACGAGAAGATTACCCTCGTTCCCAACACCACCGAGCAGCCCGTCGAGATGACCATCGATGAGGCCGTCACCAAGGGAATCATCGCCAACAAGGTCCTTGCATATTTCGTCAACACCACCAAGCAGCTTCTGCTCAGGCTCGGTATCGATCCCGCAAGGCTCAGGTTCAGACAGCACCTCGACGATGAGATGGCTCACTATGCAGCCGATTGTTGGGATGCGGAGGTTCTCCTCTCCTACGGATGGATGGAGATCACCGGAATCGCAGACCGTGGATGCTGGGATCTCACAAGGCATGCACAGTTCTCCGGAACCGATATGTCCCACTTCAAGAAGTTCGACGAGCCCGTAGAGATGGAGGTCGACAAGGTCAAGGCGAAGCACAAGCTCCTCGGTCCAAAGTTCAAGGCCAAGGCCAAGGACATCGCTGTGGCCATAGAGGCCAAGGATCCGGAGGAGGCCAAGTCCGGAAAGATCGTCATCTCCGTAGATGGAGAGGACATCGAGCTCACCGATGAGTTCTACGAGGTCGTACGTGTCACCGAGAAGGTATCCGGTAAGAGGGTCGTTCCTCACGTCATCGAGCCTTCACACGGACTTGACAGGATCTTCTATTCCGTTCTCGAACAGTCCTACGACTACGATGAGAAGGAGGAGTACACCGTTCTCCACCTGAAGCCCGAAGTGGCACCCATCAAGGTCGGAGTGTTCCCCCTCATGGAGAAGGACGGTCTGGATGCATTCGCGATGAGCCTCTATGAGAAGCTCCAGGCCAGTGGTCTCGCTTCCGTCTATGACGGTTCCGGAACCATCGGAAAGAGATATGCTCGTATGGACGAGGTCGGAACCCCCTACTGTGTGACCGTGGACTATGAGACTCTCGAAGGGGACCTCAAGGACACCGTCACCATCAGGGACCGTGACTCCAAGCAGCAGAAGCGTGTGCCCGTCGATAAGGTCGGAGAGATCATCCGTAACCTCATGTCCGGCGCCGATTTTGACAAAATATAAATATCTTTAATTTCAACCGCGGGCACGTTCGTCGTGTCCGCGGGAGGCATATTTAAACCCCCTTTACCTACTTCTCCCGTTATTTTCCTACAAAAATGGTTCAAAATACAAGGGTATATATCCTCAGTAACGCGATTTTAATTTCGAGGTGTAAAAGTGGGAATTGTAGATCTGCAAGATCACAAGAAGCTCGAGATCCTGCGTTCGCAGATCGAGGGTTTCAAGGTCTCCGACGTAATGGACACCGAATATCCGACACTTGATCCCGAGGATCGTGTCAAAGATGCTCTGGCCATGATGAAGAAATCTGGCTACCAGGACATCCCCGTTATCGAGAACGGCAACTACGTTGCCATGATGAGCTACGGAAGTCTCCTGAAGAAGAAGGGCATCAACGGCGATTCCAAGATCAGGAATCTCATGTCAGGTGCGCCTACCGTCGCAGATAGTGACAGTCTTATGGACGTGTCCGAAAAGATGGTATCTAACAACAGCAGGCAGATCGCTGTGGTTAGCGGAAACTCCAAGAAGAAAGTGATTGGAGTTGTTTCGAGAGGAGCTATCGTTGAGGTCGTTTCTTCTTTGAAGACGATCAACGAGATCAAGGTATGGGAGGTCATGACCAACCCTGTGGAGTACGTCAAGGACGACGATACCTTGGACAAGGCAATCGAACTGATGAGGTCCCTCGATATTCGTACAGTACCTGTCGTCATGGGCGATGGCAAGGTCAAAGGAGTCATCGGTATGAAGGAGGTCATCGACAACAACTGGACCGATGGATACCGCAGCCTTGCGGACATGAACGATATCAAGATCTCCGTGTCCTCTGTATGTACCAACAACGCAGAGTCCGTCTCCTGGGACAGCGATATCGAGACCGCTGCGGAGATCATGTGCAAGAACGGAATCTCCACTTTGCCCGTTCTCGAATCGGGTTCGGCAGTCGGAGTCATCACCCAGTACGATATACTGGAGATCGTCGCCGCATGCAGACAGAGGGAGATGCTCTTCGTCCAGCTCAGCGGACTCTCCGACAGTGATAAGGAATATTCCGATCAGATCTATGAGTACATCCAGTCCGAGATCTCCAAGATCTCCAAGGTTGGAACACCCTCTTCCCTTACGTTCCACTATGGAAAGTACAACGAGGGCGGGGACAGACAGAAGTACAGTGTGAGCGGAAGGCTTGCATTGGACAGTGAGGTATTCACCGCCAAAGAGGTCGGATGGGACATCGCAAAGGTATCCAACGATCTGATGAAGAAGCTCACTGCGGCCGTCATGGAGCGTAAGGACGCAAAGGACACTTACCGCAAGAGAAAGAAGTGAGATCCGAAAGGATCCCCTTCAAACCATTTTCCTCATTTTCATATCGTCACGTCATAACCCTTATCTCATTGGATCCATATGCAGTATGGATCAGATGACCTCCAGAGAATTGTTCGTGGACACATTATGTTTGGAACAGACCAGATTCGTTCCGTTGATGTTGAGGGATCTCACATTGGCACTGGATGTACTGAACGTTCCTACTGACAAGGTGTTCGGTAACGAATATGATTCCAAATTGTCCGCTGATTGTGTTCTGGCACTTCAGAAGATGATGGGAAGTGACGTGACCATGGGATGTATCTTCTCATACGGACTCGAAGCGTTTGGAGGGGTTACGAAATATCCTGCCGATGGTATTCCCTATGTTTCCGGAAATCCTTTGGCCGATCCCGAGAAGGTCGATGTCCTGGACCCTTCGTCTATAGTAGCAGACCTATGCATCGGTATGAGGCGCTCATCCGAGATCGTAAGGGAAAGGAGGCCGGACCTGGGTCTTTGTATAAACGTTCCTGGGCCGATGACCATGGCAGGTTTTGCCAGAGGTGTCGAGACATTCATGATGGACCTTCTGACGGATCCCGGACTGTCGGAGAAGATCGTCAGGTTCTCAACGGATGCAATATCTCATGAGATGAAGTACATGTGCCAGGGTATCGCCGATGCCGTGTTCTTCGCCTCCGCTACGGACAACCCGGACATGATAGGTGACGAGGAATATCTGGCACATTCAGTTCCATGTCTGAGGAGGCTCTCGAATGAGGCACATGAGGAAGGTTACCTTTCGATCTACCATCCGCATGGAGTGTTCTCGACCGATGATCGTCTGGATCTGTTGGATGAATCCATAAGGACAGGTATCGACGGGTTCCAGTTCTCGGAAGGTAATGAGCCATCCGGAATCACGGAATCCACGGATGGAAGGTGCGCCGTATTGGGCGGTGTCAATGCATATTCCACTCTGTTGCTCGGACCGGATAAGAGGATCATAAGGGATACCAACAGGTTCCTGAACGATCTGGCCGATCACAACTACATCATGACTTGCTCCTGTTCCGTCAACAGAGGCCTGTCGCTGAACAACCTCAAGGTCATGTCCGATACGTTACATGAATTCAACGAGGGCAGATCATGAGGTTGATACACTTCGCAGGGATGCCGGGTTCCGGAAAGACCCAGATCATCAAATCAAGTGGAGTCCTCTCTTCGGATTGTGCGGTCATCCTCAACAATGAGGGGTCATCATCGCTCCTAGACGGTATGTGTGGACACATCGATGTGTTCCCATTCAAATCCCCATGTGCCAGAGTAAGGCAGTATCAGTTCCGTATCGATCTGATCCTCGATAAGTTCGAGCCAGCTGTCATGGTCACGGAACCTCCTGGAAACTGTATGGAGGTGTCATCCCCAATGATCAACTCCCTTTACGTCTCCAAAAAGGGCGCTATCGATTTCGCACCTCTGTTCTCGGTGATAGATGGCGCCACGATATTGACCACGGGCGCTTCCAAGCGTACCACCGATGGTCTGAGGGTCTTCAACATGATCGATGAATCGGATGTGGTGGTGGTCTCCAAATCCGATCTCCTCAACGATGACGAACGTTCCAGGATATCCGAACTCGTAGTATCGCTGAACGAGGATGCTACCGTCGTGTTCACTTCGGTCGTCACTGGTGAGGGTCTCGATACCATCAAAGAACTGGCACTTGGCGATCGTGAATATTACAGGCCTCTGGTAAACTGATTCCTCCACGAATTCACCTGGGATAAATGAGCCAGATTATGAAAAATTTATCAATTGGTCGTTCTGGTACATCGATAGCTCTGCCAAACCCTTATTTATCTTCCCTTAATAGGGGGTCGTATGTCGCAATACGACTGTGCTTCCATTGAAAAACGTTGGCAGGAGATGTGGAGGGAGGATGCGGTCTACCGCTTCGACCCCAAGTCCGATAAGCCAATCTACAGCATTGACAACCCACCCAGGTACACCTCCGGTCCTCTCCACCTTGGACATGCAACCGGATACTCCCTGATCGACTTCGCAGCCCGTTACAGGAGAATGAAGGGATTCAACGTGTTCTTCCCCCTCTGTTTCGACGTCAACGGAACACCCATCGAGGTCAAGGTTGAGAAGAAGCACAACATCACAAAGTTGGACCTTCCCAGGGCAGAGTACAGGAAGCTCTGTTCCGATTACGCCAACGGATTCATCGATGAGATGACCCACCACTTCGAGATCCTCGGAGAGAGTATGGATCCCAGCATCTACTATCAGACCGATGCTCCTTACTACAGAAGGGTAACTCAGATCTCATTCGCAAAGCTGTTCAAGAAGGGCCTCGTCTATAAGGCCAACTTCCCCGTTAACTGGTGCCCCAGGTGTATGACCGCATTGGCCGACGCCGAGGTCGAGTACGAGGACAACGTCAACAAGCTCAACTACATCAAATTCCAGATCGCCGGCGGTTCACCCGACGAGTACGTCATGGTCGCAACCACAAGGCCCGAGCTCCTCTGCACCTGTAAGTGTGTCGCGGTCCACCCCGATGACAAGGAGAAACAGCACCTGATCGGAAAGGAACTCGTCGTTCCCCTCACCGGCAGGCTGGTCAAGGTCATCTCCGATCCCAAGGTCCAGATGGAGTACGGAACCGGAAACGTCATGATCTGTACCATCGGAGACAAGGACGACCTCGAGTGGGCGATGAAGTACCACTTCGAGATGGAGAAGGGAATCGACGAGACCGGTAAGATGACCGCACTCGCTGGAAAGTACGAGGGTATGCCCGTGAAGGAAGCACGCGAGGCTGCCATCGAGGACCTCAGAGAGCAGGGCATCCTTGTCAAGCAGGAGGACAACCCCCAGAACGTCTCCATCTGTTGGAGATGCCACACGCCCATCGAGTACCTCCAGGTCCCCCAGTGGTTCCTGAAGACCACCTCCCTCAAGGAGCAGGTCCTCAAGAGAGCGGACGAGATCAAGTGGTACCCTGAGTTCATGAAGATCAGGCTCCAGGACTGGACCAATTCCCTTGCATGGGATTGGGTCCTCAGCAGGCAGCGTATCTTCGCAACCCCCGTTCCCGTTTGGGAGTGCGAGAAGTGCGGTCACGCGGTCTGTGCAACCGAGGAGATGTGTTATTGTGATCCGACCGAGGACAAGCCTCCGGTCGAGAAGTGTCCCGAGTGTGGCGGAGAGCTCATCGGATGTACCGATGTGTTCGACACCTGGATGGACTCATCCGGTTCCGCACTCTACAACACGTTCTGGGAGAGGGACCCCGAACTCTTCAAGAAGATGTTCCCCATGTCCATGAGGCCCCAGTCCCACGACATCATCAGGACCTGGGCATTCTATTCCATTCTCAGGTCCGAGCAGATCGAACAGTGCAGGCCTTGGGACGATGTGATGATCCACGGATTCATCATGGCACCCGACGGAACCCCAATGCACTCCTCGATCGGAAACGTCATC
>JAFVZR010000191.1 GCA_017508065.1 Candidatus Methanomethylophilaceae archaeon | reverse complement strand
GGGTCATGAAGACCGCCACCGTAGCCCGTACCAAGGTCGGAGACCATTACGATTGGAAAGTGTGCATAGTATGGAGGATGAAACCATACGAGGAACATTTCATCCGAAATTCCCGACTTTGAGCTACATCATTCCGAGGGTTCGGTAACCGGCAATTGATCCGGATCATCCACTTCGAAAAGGGCGAAAATCTCGCGTACGCGTTTGGTACGTTCCGTACGTACGCGTACTCCTCTATCATCGATTATCTTGTAGGTGCCTGCGGACAACAACATGTTCTCTACCGTCAATCCCTTGATGCCCGATCCCGATACGACAGATTGCATCCTGACACGGATCATAAGTGCAAGGAACTTGATGAACAGGCGTCCACGTGCACGTACCGGATCCCCTGTACGTCCGCGCCTTCCATCCAATTCAGATTTGAAGATGTCGAAGGCCATCTCTACATTGTTCCTTGCATCATAGGAGGTCATCACGGTCTCCCAATCCATCCTCGGCGTGATCATCACGAACATACCTGCTCTGTTCCTGAAGAATGTCATGGCATTGTTCTTGTACGACAGCCTCATTGACCCCTCATCATCCAATGTGTAATCCAGGTACTTGGACAACCATCCGGCCTTCTTGTTGAACGATTTGGCAGGGTCCTCGAACCTCTTTCCTTCCAATTCCTTCATCTTGGCCATCAATGCCTTCTTCAATTCCTGCTCATCGTCACTGCGTTTCTTGGAATCGAAGCACACGTATGCCCGAACCTTGTATACGGATGAATCGAAGAGGGGGTCGTCATCGGTGACATATGAGAACCCGTCCTTGTTCTCCACTATGCCCAGGATACGTTCCCGTACACTGTACACATGACCGTTGTGGATCCGATCATACTCCGGTTTCGTGACCTCCGGTGCGAAATCTGTCAACAGTCTCTTCACTGCCTTGGATGATATGGTGCACGGCATGACGAAATCCATGTCGGACGACATCATCTCGGCCACATTACCTGCATTCTCGAAACCTCTGTCCATGATGAGGGTACAACCGGGTACTCTGATTCTCATGTCGTGGACGAATCTCTTCAAAGTGGTCATGTCCGCTATCGATCCGGGAAACAGATCGAATGCTATCGGATCCCCGCGATCATTGGTGACAAGGCCGATGTTCATCTGCCTCAGGTCCTCCCCATCTCTGTTCTTTCCCCATTCAGCCATGCCCATCAGGTCGGAATAGGTGGATTGGGATGTGATGTCGTAGAGGAAACCGTTGCCT
This sequence comes from Candidatus Methanomethylophilaceae archaeon, assembly GCA_017508065.1. Taxonomy (GTDB): domain Archaea; phylum Thermoplasmatota; class Thermoplasmata; order Methanomassiliicoccales; family Methanomethylophilaceae; genus SIG5. The sequence goes on along the minus strand of JAFVZR010000191.1, from coordinate 1,362 downwards.
TGGGATCTCCTCGCCCGTAGGGCGAATAGGTCCTCCATGCAGCCTGAGGCCTCCCCCAGGGTCCTGGTGATCTCACTCATACGCTGGGATGAGAAATCCATCTCGCCGATGCCTACGGATTCCCTGATGTATGTGGACTCTAATGTCAGGTTCGTGTCCATGTATGGTGTCGGTAACAGGGCCTGCGCCATGGCCAGACATAATAGGGGTTTTTCCACACCTGCGAAGGACATCGACAGATCCTCCAACAGACAGAGGTCATCGCATACCTTCTTCGCGACCATCACGTTACCATAGTCCTTGACACGGAACGATCCGTCCTTCAATGAGAATTTCATAGAATCGGAGGATACTTTTTTGGGAATCAGATTTCCCGTCTCCGGATCGACCACTCCGAGATACTCCTTGATGGAGACAGGATTCTTCTTGCCTGGCATCCGCTTGGATGTGCATCTGTAAGCGTATTTCTTCCCCTTGCGTTCCTCATATCTTATGGACATTGTATTATACATATTGAGCTACAATTATATAAATCCTCGGTTTATATATCCTTTATATACAGTATATAAATCAGAACACGTCAGAAAATGGAGCTACGAGGATGTAGCTCAAGATTCGGGAATTTCGGCTTCGACACCCCCTGTAATTCTTGATTGATTTTTCGATCCGATGGGGATTTTTCATTGATTTTTTGCAGAAAATGAAGGGTAGTGATAGCTATCGCTGACATATCCGGCGTAACCGATTGGAGATGTTGCGAAATATATTTAAATTTTTAGCTTATATATTCGGGCAAAGCCCGAATTATATAGCTAAAAATTCAAGGAAAGGACCGGCGTAACATCGGATGGTTCGGGCAAGGATGAAAAGGGATTGCGATAATGGCACTCAACCGGTCCAAGGATGTAATGGAGGAGAACCTCAGAGCTACGGCTGCATTAGCCATGGCCTTCTTCGAACAGACCGGATTGCGTGAACTGATCGATTCCAAGTTCGACATCGATCGCAGACAGAAGCTCACTCCCGGTTACGCGGTCAAGGCATTGATCGGGGACATGGTCGGTCATGAGGGGAGGCGTCCTTTGTACAATGTCGCCAATCCGTTCATGTCCGCACCGAACGACCTGTTGTTCGGTGAGAAGGTGGATGTGAGATCCCTGGGCGGAAGGGCGTTCAGCAGGAATCTGGACCAACTTTTCACACTCGACCTCCCGGGATTGACGTACGAATGCTACGAGCTGTTGGCCAGGACGTATGCGTTGACCTCCAGGGTGTTCAACATAGACTCCACCAACTGGACCATCACACCCGTTTCCAAGGAAGCGGATGTGGAAGGTGCGGCAGTACCTGAAAGATGTGGTC
>JAFVZR010000190.1 GCA_017508065.1 Candidatus Methanomethylophilaceae archaeon | reverse complement strand
GGTAGTTGGCCTGAACCGCATACGGGGACAGTACATTGGCGATTTCCATGGCCCTCTCACGACCTTCGAAATCCCCGAGTTCACGTATGAGTTTACGTTGGTCATGGACCCATTCCACGTCCTTACCCTCGAAAATCAATCTGGCTTTCAGAATCTTCTCGGAAGCCCTTGCGGAAAGCATGCACACATTATGATGGGCACCGATGTTCATCGTCAGAAGTACGTGTGCCGACCTGATATCCTCCTCGGCCGCATCGATGTACTCGACCATCCGGGATCCATGGCAATCAGGCTTCATAGGCGATCGCTCCGGTCCTGACGATCTCACTCGCAAAGGAATACGGGTCGTCCTTATTCTCCATGAACTCTTTCGGAGTCAGGACGATGATGTCCATCGGAAGATCTATGTCCGAAGTAGCGGAATATATCTCCCTGGCACGTCTGGTCGGTTTCAGATCCGAATCCATAACCACAAGAATATCCAAATCGCTCTTGTCCGTGGCTGAACCACGCGCGACGGAACCGAAGACTATGATCCTTTCCGGATGAAATCTGGAAACTATGAGGTCAATCGTCTCATCGACCAGATCGTATCTGAACATACCACCTAATCTCAATATACATATTTATAAAAGGGAGTCCATCCCAAGTCGACGACATGAAACCCTCTGAAACGATGATACTGAAGCATCGATGAAGGATGTTCGAATCGTTTTCCAGCCAGCAACAAGGTACATTTGCCCTTAAAAAGTTTAAATACCCCCCCCCCTGGCTGGGTTCGATGTCAATTGATATTGCCCCCGAACTTTCCGAGATTTTGGCATATATCAAAGAGGATGTAGACAACGGATCGGACACAGGTTCCGATACGATGATGGATAGGCTAGAGAAGGTATTGACCCAGGTCTTCGAAGAACTATCCAAGACAAGACAACGGAACGTAGAATTGGAAACCGAACTATCCGGTATAGACCTGGTTAGAATCGAAAGCGTGATATCACGTCTGTTCGAGGTCATGTCCGATATCAGGTGTGAATCGTTCTGCGATGTGGATGATTTCCATGACTATGTAGAGGAATTACGTAGGTTCACCAAACCACTGGGTATGAAGATCTACTGTTACAGGAACGGGGAATCGATACCGGAGGAAGACCTATCCATCATGGGTGTCCGGAGTGAATGCTATATCGAGATGCTGAAATCTACAATCGGGTGAGCGCTCACCTGCAAGGTGGATCCTACTGACAATGACTTGGAAAAGTGGAGGCCGACTCATTTACGTCCGCCGGTTTCACGCTTGAAGTAGACCTTCGGGTTCCCTGAAACCTCGGCCATGTCCGCGATGTCATGATGCATTGTGCCCTTGGCTATCTCGGCACGGATGCGCGCCCAGTTGGGCATGCTGTACCTGTCATAGAGGCCGTGCGAATGCAGTGCGTCGGTGATCGGACCCTTGTCCTCGGGCAGTTCCACACGCTTCTCATGTCTGACCAGTGCGCTGCACCCATGACCCTTCAGCGAGATGAACCCGTTGGAGTCCGCATAGGAGACTATCCTCTCCGAAACAGCATCCCTGCGCTTCTCCAGGTCGGACAACCTCCTCTTCAGGGCATCGATCCTCTCCTGTAGCTCCGCATACTCGTCTACGAGTCCGACCCCGGTGTCGCGCATCATCATACATGCTGATAGATACAGGAGAGGAGGTCTTCACCACGGATCCCGACCGGTCCGCGTTGAGGATCATGAGGTTATTCGAGAACAATCCATGACACACTTGCAATCGGATGATTGATGGGACAAGATAGGTTGGAAGTTCACTCTACAAATGAACGCTTATATTTGATTATCAAAAGGACGTCACAGCATCAGACATCCACATGACATCATTCGGAACTGTCTTTGTCCGGATCCCCTGTGACGATTCCCGGGAAACGATTGTCCATGGTCGTGGTGCCGAACGGAAGACTGCATCTGAGGCATTTGGAAAAGGGGTTCAGACCCTTGTCATCGAATCTGCAGTGGGGATGGATCATGGTTCAGGAATGCGGTATGGTATAAAACCTGAACATGTCTGAGCGGTTCGCAAAATGCGGAATACACATCCACATCAAAATGAGAATCCACTGCAAGTTGCAGTGGAAATTAATTAGCATGGGATCGGGGGGGATCACCTGTCCATAATGCCCTCATCCAAAAGGAAGTCCCTGACACCAACAATCAGTACACCATCATCGTTGGTCCATGGATGGACATCATC
>JAFVZR010000189.1 GCA_017508065.1 Candidatus Methanomethylophilaceae archaeon | reverse complement strand
TTCAACGCACAACAGAGGTTGATCGCCACTATGACCCTGTGGGACCATGGCACATTGGAGTATTTTGCCCTGGAACCGATCTCGTAGATGGCGTTGATCGGATCCCCGCCGTAGATACGGTCCATGAGGAACCCCCTGAAGTTACCGCTCATGTCGTAGAGGACGTCCTTAGGCCATGCCAACAACTGTGAGTCCCTCAGATGGGAATGGACCATCGCCTTGATCTTCTCCTCACGGAACTTCGTGGGATCCTTGTAGATCTTGACGATGTGGTACTTGTCACCGTTCACGGCATAGAGGTCACCCTCACCGCCGCTTGCCACATGCTCCGTGACGTTGTACCTGTGATCGCTGAGTCCACGTAGGTACATCTCGGTTTACCTGGGTCTGCCCCTGGAGGACACGATGTCCAGTCTTCCTGCAAGCTTGTTGAATGCCGCCTTCGCCCTGTCCGCATACTCCTTCGCCTTGACGTACTCGCCCTTCGACCGACAGTACTCGGAGGCGTTCTGATATGCGGTATCGATGCCTGCGGCGATCATGACCTTGCAACGGGTCCGCTCCCACGGATCGTCCAGGGAACCCAAGGTCTTCGGATCGAGATATGCGATGGCATCGGGATGTCCCGCTTCGAAGGCCTTGAGGATGTGGATCCTCGCGAGGTAGATCCTATCGCTTGCGGCCATCAATATGGCCTTGTCGTAATCCCTCTGTCCCTTCGGAGGTTCTATGACCTTGATGTCCTCCGCCTTTGCCTCTTCGGGAACGGATTCCTTCTCCTCTGCGGATCCGGTGTCGGAACCTCCGTACAACGAGGGATAGGCCATCCTCTTCCACTGTTCGTTGAGCGCGGCCCAATCCGGTTCCCTGTAGTACTCGTCACCGCGATATTCCGAAGTGACATGGATGTTCATCGCCGCCACGAATGTGAGGTCGTCGTTGGTGATGCCCTTGTGTATGTCGCTTTGGATGTAGCTCAACCTCTTGGCGAAACACTCCTCGATGGGCGTACCCTTCTTCTCGAAGAACTTGAAGTCGGCCAACCAACTGACGAGACGGATGTAGATCGGTTCGTCCGTGAGTTTCAGACGACCGGGCATCAGAAGATCGAGGACACCGTCGGTCATCGCCATGACGGATACGAACGGTCCTTCGTACTCGCCGAAGTCCCATGAGAATATGTCCCTCAACGGTTTGACGGAATTCGCCTCGGCGCCCTTCTGAGGCGTAGTGAGGGATCTGACGATACCGTCGAGTCCGATGGCCAATATGGCACCGTCACCGGAGTGACCGTACACCACCTTTCCGGATTCGGCATCGAAGACAGCTACGGATAAGGTGGTATCGTAATCGCAGGGCCATCCCGTACCTTCCTCGGTATGCTTGTCGATGGCATCCCATGCCTTCTGGTAGGCCTCGCGCATCATTTCGGGAGTGATCGGTAGGGAACAGGATTCGAGATACTCCTTCACCACATCCACGGCTATGCGTGAACCCTCCTCGGAATGCTCCGCACTTCCGACTCCGTCGGCAACTATCAACAATGCGATATTGGGAAAAAGAGGATGCAGTCCGAAATGACTGCTATCCTGACAGGGTTTTCCGGTCACCTCATGGGAACGTCCGCGCTTCGAACCACCGTAGGCACGGATGTCGTATTCCACCGTATCACCAGTCGGACACGTCGCGATCGGGATCGTACTTACGCGCGTCGTTGGGCAACGGGTTCAGTTTGTTCTCGTTGTCGGGGGAACTGACGGAGATGACGGTCATCGAATCGGACAACCAGTTGAAGATTCCGTCGAAGTTGGCCTCACGAAGCTCGATGACCCTGTTGGTCAGGGACATGAGGACGTCCCTGTTGGCGTTGTCCACTGCGACCGCGAAGAACTTCAATTTTCCGTGTGCGCCTTTGGCCTCCTCCTCCCTGATCATCTGTCTTGCGATGTCGATCTCGGAGGATGCCTCGCCCTCGGGCATTCCGTCGGTGATCATGAAGATCCAAGGCTTGAAACAGGGAGTTCCGAGATTGTTGTAGAACTGGTTACGCTCCTTGACCAGCTTGATGGCGGTCTGGATTCCCTTACCCATCGCGGTGTATCCGTTGGCGACGAGGTTGACGGGATTGAGCTCGGAGATCGGAACGAAATCCTGTATGGTCTGGACGTTGGAATTGAACTCGACGACGGCGACATCGACGCGGTTCTTGGAATCCTCGTTCTTGCAGACCTGCAGCTTGAAGTCATTCACTGCCTTGTTAAGATTGTCGATGCAACCGGCCATGGACCCGGACGTGTCCAGAAGGAGAACGCATGCAAGGTGCGGTTCGTTGGTTGCTTCGATACGTGCTTCCTCACCAAAAGATATCTGTTCCATTTCGACCGTCGGGTACACTGCGATGGTAGGATAAAAACTATCCCAATTTTATATAGGGGCAATAGGGTTTAACAGCATATGAGCCAGACATACGATTTCATGACAGGTGTTCGGCCTTGAACTCGATGGACAGCGAGTCCTTTCCCCTGACGCAGGAGTCCACGAATCTGAGCAGTCTGTTGGACTCGTTCCTACGCAGATCGTCGAGGATCGCATTGGCCTTGGATTCGTTCTTCCTTGTACCTCTGCCTGCGAAGAGGAACAGCATCATCCTGTACCTGGATTCGAAATGTCCTTGGTCGGCTGCGAGGGAGTACCATCTGAACGCCTCCGCATAGAACTGGGGCATTCCGAGACCTTTCTCGAACATCCTTCCCAACAGATACTGCGATTCCGGGTCGTTCCTGTGCGCTGCCGACCTCAGTCTCCTGACGGCCTCGGGATGTCCCTTCTCCTTACTGCCTGGCTCTGTCAGTACCTTGCCGATTATGCGGTTGGATCTGACATCCCCCTTGTCTGCGGACATCCTGTAATATGCCAGCATCCTCTCCTTGTCCTGTTTCACCAGTTCGGTGTACATCATGTCTGCACACTTGGTGGCGGATTCGAGATGGCCCATCCCGGCAGCGGATTCGAACCATCCGAACGCGAGTGAAGGGGACCTCTCCACCACCGTACCTTCGAGGTACATGGTACCGATCTCGTGATGGACGATCGGATCCCTGTCGTCGGAGAACATCATGAGCCTGCGATATCTCTCGTATCCCGTACATTCCTTGATCCTGGACTTGTCGAGTTTCTCCTCCGCGTCCGTGGAACCGAGATCGCTGGCTCTTTGATAGTGGAACCTTGCCAGGCTGTAGGATACGCTCACACCGAGACCAAGCTCGTAACAACGGCCCAACGCGTACTGTATATCCGGGTCGTCGGAATGTGAGAACAGTCTGCATTTGGCGAAGAGTTTGTTCTCTGGCACATCCTTGATGTCGGATGTGTCCAAACGGTTCTTCGCCTTCTCCGAACCGTTGTTCATGGCCCTGACGTACCATGCATGGGCATCGTCGAAATCGGCTTTCGTACGTGCCCTGTTCTCTAGGTAGGATGCGACCCAATACTGGGAATCCGGGTCATCCTTCGCGGCCAGGATGTCGCGATACTCCTTGGATTTTTGAAGATCCTTCTTGGTACCGATACCGAACTCGTAACATCTGGCTATGTTCAGGATGACATCGTTGTCGCCATTCTCGGAATGCAGTAACAGTCTTCTCAGACGTTCTTCCTCAGGGATTGAATCGATGTCCGATATGTCGATGAGTTCCTTCGCCTTCCTATTGCCTGCATCGGCGGATCTTGTGAACCATTCCAGTGCCAGACGATAGTCCCTGAGATTGGACAGCTCGTACAGCTCACCGATGCGGTACATCAGATCGTGAGGATACAATGCTGGTACATCATCGATGAAAGATATCGTGGATTGGAACAGCGACCGATCCTCGGGGGCGGAATCTATGATCTCACGGTACAGTTGGATCGCGCGTTCGTACGAAACGGATCCGGCCGAACCGGACTCGTAGCATTGTGCCAGTATGTACATGGCATACTGGTCTCCGGCATGTGCCAGCAACCTGGATTCGGTGAATGCCATAGGGTCCGACGGACCCAACAGGGTGATGCGGTTACGCGCATAGTCGTTCCCGAGATCGGCTGATCTTCTGTAGATGGTGCAGATCTCCTCCGCGGTCACACCGTCGACACCTCTCCTGGTTATGTAATCGTATGAGCTCTCGTAACATGAGGCCAACCTGAACAGTGCGTCGGGATGGTCGCCGCATTTCCTGTAAGCCTTCGTGGCCTTGGAGAGGTTCGATGACATCCTGCCCAGACCGTACTGGTGGATGTTCCCCAAGCGGTAGGATGCCTTCAGGTTCCCTTTGGACTGTGCCACCTTGTACAATTCGACGATCCTGGTGGCGGTGGCACCCTTGTAGGACTTGTTGTGCCTGAGATTCTCCTCGTGATGACATGCGAGCTTGTAACACACATCCGGATCGGATTCGTTCAGTATGTGTATGATACGGCAATGACGATAATCGTCCTCGCTGAGGATTCCGTCCTTCCTGACCTTGAGGAAATCGGTCGAGAGGAAGGTTTCCGCTTTAGGATATCCCTTGTCCCTGGACTTCTGATAGTATTCCGCTGCCTGTTCCAATCTGCCCATACCGTTCAGTTTCTCTGCGAATTCGAAATCAGAGGAACCGTCGGGATTCCAGAAGGTGTTCAATCCCGCATCGTAGTTGGGGATGTTGAACTGTTCTAGATAACATTCTGTCAACGCGGTCACGACGTCCTTTTGCAGGATCGTACTTAGGTCCCTGTAATCGTAGATACAATCGGAATTGTTCAGGGATGCATTCTTGATCTCGTCCGAGATGTTCGGGAAAGATGCGAATATACCGTTACAGAAACAATTGATGTAGTACGATTCGTGGTCGATGATCAGTTTGCGTATC
>JAFVZR010000188.1 GCA_017508065.1 Candidatus Methanomethylophilaceae archaeon | reverse complement strand
CAAGAGGCAGTTCGCTGTGGCATTGAGGGAATCGTTCCGCCGTCAGGGTGAGGACCTGTTCCGTGAGGCAGGATACATGTTGCCTCAGTCCAAGAACGTTCGTGAGATGTTGATGAACATGGTCATGAACGAGATGGATCCTAACTTCCCCAAGGCAGCCGCTTTGAAGCTGTTGCAGATCCTTCAGGAACAGGACAGATAAGCGAACAACTTTCATATCGGAGGAGACGATAGTCTCCGATGATGTGGAAGATAGGCGATCTCGAACTCGACGGACGTGTCATCCTCGGTCCTATGGCCGGGTTCACGTCCCGCGGGTATAGGGCATTCATGGAACCCTTCGGGGTCGCCGCATCGGTCACCGAGATGACATCCGACATGGGTGTCATCTACGGTACCGATCGTACCGAGAGCGACTATGTGACGTTCGAATCCGAACGTCCCACAGGTCTTCAACTTTTTGGACATGACCCAGAGTGTCTTGCCAAGGCTGCGGCCAAGGCATTGGAGATCAATTCTAGCATAGCATTCATCGATGTCAATATGGGGTGTCCGGTCCCGAAGATATCACGGAGCGGTGCCGGATGTGTTCTGATGAAGGATCCGAAACTCTGTGGGGACATCATACGTCAGATCAAACGTTCTGTGGATGTGCCAGTCACTGCTAAGGTACGTTTGGGATGGACCATGGCTACCGTCAATTTCCGTGATGTGTTGGACGAGGTGATCTCTGCAGGTGCGGATGCTGTATGTCTTCATCCCAGGACACGTGACGAAAGGTATGTCGGAACTCCACATTACGATATGATCGAGGGTCTGAGGAAGGAGTTGTCCGTACCGTTGATCATTTCTGGTAACATCTATTCCTTGGATGATGCGATAACGGCCGTTGACGTCACCGGGGCCGAAGGTATCATGGTCGCTCGCGGTGGAGTGGGCAATCCGTACCTGATCACACAGATCGATACCTACTTCAGGGAAGGTATAAGATTGGAGAATCCAACAATCTCCCAGCAGACCCATTGGTGTCTGGCACTTGCCGATCACCTGTTGGGGGAGAAGGATGCCGTGGAGGCCATGGCCAAGATGAGGAGCATGGCACCAAAGTTCATAGCCGGTTGTGACGGATGCCGTGAGTACAGATATCTCCTGGCCACAGAGACGTATTCCCGTGATACGCTCGTGGACCTTCTGATGGAGATCGAGCACTATCTCGGCGATCAGAGGATACACATCTACAACTTCTTGGACTGTTTCAAGTCTGGCACTGACGAATCCTAATATCTGTAACCCGATTACCGATCATGGATTACCAGTTCAGGATGGCAGAGAGGAAGGACGTCGGTATCATCCTGTCATTCATACGTGCTCTTGCCGAATATGAGGGCATGAGCGATCAGGTCGTCGCCACGGAGGAACTTCTCGAGGAGCAGATGTTCGATCGCGAGAAGGCCAAGGCACTTTTCGTCATGGAGGATGGGAAGGAGGTCGGATTCGCGTTGTATTTCTGCAACTTCTCCACGTTCCGCGGTCGTGCGGGTCTGTACCTTGAGGACCTGTACGTGTATCCGGAGTATCGCGGTAAGGGATACGGTAAGGCACTGTTGAGCAAGCTGGCACAGATGGCAGCCGACAGTGGATGCGAGAGGATGGAGTGGTGGTGTCTTGATTGGAACAGACCCAGCATCGAGTTCTATAAGTCGCTCGGTGCGATCCCCATGGATGAGTGGACCGTGTATCGTCTGACCGGAGATGAGCTCAGAAAATTCGGGTCCAATTGATGGGTATATAAATGACCATGATATCGTACAACCATGTTGGAAGATTCTGAAAGAAGAATGTCCCTTTCCGTAGGGGATCAATTCCCTGAATTCGAACTGCAGGACGACAATGGCGATGTTGTGAGGTCCTCAGATCTCAAAGGGAAGAGGGTAGTGATGTTCTTCTATCCGAAGGACAACACTGCGGGTTGTACACGTGAGGCCAAGGAGTTCAGCGAGGTCCGTCAGAGGCTCGAGGACAAAGGTATCCTCCTCTTCGGTGTAAGCAAGGATTCCGTGAAGTCGCACCGTAACTTCATCGACAAACAGGAACTGGACGTCAGACTGCTCAGCGATCCTGAACATGTGCTAATGGAGCAGGTCGGAGCATGGGGTCCGAAGATCTCCTATGGCAGGATGACCGTGGGTGCGATCAGATCCACCTTCGTGATCGGTGAGGACGGTCGTGTGGAGAATGTCTGGAGGAACGTTCGCGTACCCGGACATGTAGAGAACGTGGTCGACTCCCTCCTGGGATGACCATCATCGGCACACCGTATGGTGTGCCATCCTCCACACATCATGCTGGAATACGGAAACGGTTTATATACGGTGGTTCTAGGACTGTGCGAGATTCATGGAGGAGACCGTCCTACTAACCGTCATGGCAACATATACGCTCCTTGCGGCATTATGTTCCATTCTTTTCAATCGTCTTAGATTGCCTGCATTGATCGGTTATCTGGTCGCAGGAAT
>JAFVZR010000023.1 GCA_017508065.1 Candidatus Methanomethylophilaceae archaeon | reverse complement strand
GATTCCGTCGTTGGTGATGGATACGACACTCTCATCGCTGCTGGTCCATACGACATCATCGGATGAGTCGAAAGGCGTGACAGCGAATCCTAGCTGGATATCGTCTCCGGACATGACGCTCAGGGTCGTCCTCTCCAGTTCAATCTTCTCGGTGGGGACACCGACGAAGGTGGTGGTTAAGACGATCTTGGTTCCGCCTGCGGGGATACCGGTGACGGTGTACACGTCTCCCTCGGAACTGAGGACTCCTGCGGTGACGGTTACGCTGAGGAGGTATCCGTTCTCACCCTTCGCACTGAAGGTGATGTCTCCACCCTCGGTTGCAATCTGAGGAGGATAGCTCTCGAACACGACATGCCTGTCCGCCTCATAGGAGACTTCCACGTTGTTTCCGGTGGAATATACGAAGGTCGGACCGGTGACGTTGGTGATGAACTCGCCCTTGATACCGGAGTGGATCCTGATATCGTTGGTGATGCCGTTGAATGCCCACTGACTGAACTCGATCTCGTCACCGAGGATGTAGATGTCGGTGATGTCGGGACAGTTGCTGAAGGCATAGTCTCCGACATAGACGACATCCTCACCGAGTGTGACCACCTTGGCGTTTCTGAATCCGCCGTATGCGGGGATAGTGGTGATTCCGTTTCCAACAGTGATGTTCTCCGCATCGAGATAACCGTTCCATGATACCCCATCGGGAAGGATGACGGAGCCCTTATCCAACACTGCAAGGACAACCTTGGTGTTGGAATCGTAGACCACGTTTCCGGAGATCTTGAGATTCTCACTATCAGGATGGATATCAAGTACCGGTGCATCCATATCATCGAAACTGAGCATGGTTATGGTGCTTGGGAGGGAGATGCTCTTCAAGGAGGTGCATCCCTCGAGCTCGACACTGGTGATTCCCTCGTTAAGGATGAGTTCCTTAAGGGACGTACAATCAGTAAAGCATCCAACAAGCCTTCCGATACCGTTCTTGATGGTTACGGATTCGAGAGTATCGATACCATTGAACCATCTGCAAGAACTGTTGAAGTTCGTCAGACCGCTTCCAAACACGACGCTCCTGACCTTTCCGTAGGCTCCGGGCATACTGACCTTGGTAACGGAATCGGGGATCACGACATCCTTCACGGACGAGGAGATCATGTACAAGGTACTGAGATCGGCGGAGTACAGCATACCTCCGTTCTCGTAGAGGTAGGGGTTCTCCGCGGAGACCTCGATCTCCTCAAGCGCATAGCACTTCTGGAAAGAGTTGCTGAAGGATTTCACATCAGCGTTGATAATGAGCTTCTTCAATCCGGTACAGTTGTTGAAACTGTTGTTTATGGAGAGCTCTACACCATCGAGTTCAAGGACCTCCAAGGAAGTACAGTCACTGAATGACTGGTCGATCTTTGTGAGGTACTGTCCGAACTTGATCTCCTTAAGAGCCGTACAACCATTGAATGCTCCCTGCTCGATACTCTCGATGTAACTGAGATCTATCGATTCCAGAGAGGTGCATCCACTGAATGTCATGTAGTAGATTGTTGAGACGTTGTACGGGAGATTGATCGATTTCAAAGAAGTGCAGTCCCTAAATACACACGCATCATCCTGATAGTTACCCTCTCCAATAGTTGTGAGTCCCTCAGGAAGAGTGATGGATTCCAAGGAAGTACAGTTCCAGAATGTGGAACCTCCGAGAACCTTCAGGGTGCTGGGGAGGGAGACCTCCTTCAACGCGATACACCAATCGAACAATCCCTGACCCATCCAACTGCTTCCACCGGTAGCGCCTCCGCGGATTGATATGACTCCCTCGGGAATGATGGCCCTGACGAGGGTCTCGTTGGGTTCGCTATAACCTGCGATATCTAGAGTGATATGAGGCATATTGGGACTGAAGGTGATTGAGGTTGCCGTCAATTTCCTTATTGCCTTTCCATCGGTGGAAACGATCTCCTCGGGCATGATATAATCGCCGGTGATAGTCGGGAAGAGTACAGCATGGTATCCGCCCTCGACATACTTACAGAGGATCCCCTCATAGATGACATATTCGGTGTTACTTACGAGATTGAGCTCGATCTTGTCCGCACCCATGGAAACGAATGCGGTGGGACTGATGTAAGTGAGTCCCTCCCCTCCGGTGATGGTCTCGAAATAACAGTCAGTGAATGGATAGCTGTTCCACTCATAAGTCTGTTCGGAGAGAGTCGTCACGGACGAAGGGATGTGGAGCGACTTCAGATTCTCACAGTACGTAATCGCTCTAGATTTGATTACCTGAAGTACCTCCGGCAGATACAGCTCCTCCAATGCGGAACAATAGGAGATTGCATTGCTATTAAGAGTGGTGATGGAGGCCTTACTAAGATCCATCACCCTGAGGGAATCACAATACCTGAACGCATCATTTCCAATGGAGTTGATGGTGGGTGTGGCGATGAACTCGATGATTCCACACTGATAGAAACACTGATATCCAATTGTCTGAAGCTTTGCCGGGATCGGAATCTCCTTAAGAGAAGTACATCCATAGAATGCAGATCCTCCGAAAGATATGATCTCATCACCGTACTCAACGGATGTGAGTCCGCTACAGTCCCGGAACATGGAGTCGGGGATGGTGACAAGACTGTCGTCGAGAACGACCTTCTTGAGCGCATTTCCGGAATCCTGGAACACGTTTCCGAGATCGGTGATTCCGGTGAGGTTCACGAAGGTCATCTTGGTGTTGGAAAGGGATTTGCCGCCGAGCTTCGTGACCTTGGAGAGGTCGATGGAGGTCAGCTCCGTGTTGGCAAGTGCAGCGATTCCGATAACGGTGACGTTATTGAGGTCGATGCTTACCAGCCCTGCTCCGGAGAACAGGTAATCGGACATTGTTGTGACGCCGTCAGGCATCTTGAAGGAGGTTAAAGAAGAACAATTCTGGAAGACATAGTTTCCGAAACTGGTCACATTGTCTAAACCGTTGACCGCGGTGAGTGACGAACATCCGGAGAATGTGTACTCGGGGAGGGTAACGGGATCGGTGGTGAAGGTGACAGTCTTCAAGGATACGCAGTTCTGGAAGACCCCTTTTCCGATCTCAACGGAGACGGTGAAGTTCTCGAGTCCCGTGTTCCTGAACGCGTAATTACCAATGCTGGTGATTCCTGCGGGCAGTGAAATGTTCCTGAGTGCCTTGCATCCATCGAACATGCTTGCGGGAATCTCTGTCAACCCTGTTCCGAACTTCACATCGACCAAGGACGTACAGTTATAGAACGCATTCTTCGCAGATGTGACAGTATTGGGGATCACAACGGACTTGAGTCCGGTGGCGTTGTAGAACACATTGTCGAAGTTGGACACGGTGGTGCCTGCCTCGAACTCAACAGACTTGATCTTGGTACTGGAAATGAAATTCATTCCGATCGTGGTGACTGATGCAGGGATCTTTCCCATCTTCTCCAAGATCTGAGAGTAGTTGAATGCCTCCCTTCCGATACTCTCGAGAACGCTTCCTGCCTCGAAATCGACGGACCTGAGGGATTGACAACCGGAGAACGCACCCTGTCCGATCGATGTTACCGTATTGGGAATGACGATCGAAGCTATTCCACTGTTGCAGAATGCGTAGTCCGAGATGGTCGTCAAGGTGCATCCGTCCTGGAAGGTCACCTTGGTCAACTTGCTGCACTGGTTGAAGGTGCTGTTACCGATCTCGGTGACGGATGGGGTGATGATCACTTCGAAGATCATCGACCTCATGTTGTAATCGATGGAACTCGTGGTGGAGCCGGTAACGGTCATGACCCCGGTGTCCTCGTCGAGGGTGTACCATCCTCCATCCAGAGCGGAACTGTCATCGCTCATTGCGGAACATGTCAACATAAGGGTGAATGCCACCGCAATGATTGCGAACGTCCACTTCAGCATGTCGAATGTGTTGTTCTTCGTATTCATTTCGCGATTCATGTTTATTCACCGCCCTTCTTGCCCATGAGGCGTGCCGGGACCTTGAATGCGATAAGGAGCATGACGATTCCGAGAACGACCGTTAAAGAGATCACCGATATGATGATCGGCATGTTGTTCTTCTCATCGTCGTCCGATTCACCGTCGGAAGGTCCGGTGGGTGGTTCTACTGCATTGCTTACGTAAGTCGCCTTGATCACGATGTCCTCATCGGGCATAACCAAAGTGGAACCGACGTGTTTCTCACCGTTCACGGTGTAAAGGATGTCGTATCCGTCCACGGCAAGGGTCTCGAAGGAGATGACCACCCCCTCATCGCACCTGTCCATAACGGGTGCAACCACACCTGCGGGAGCATCGACGAGTTCGAACTCGACGAAGTGCGCGTAGATGAAGTTGACATATTTGCCACCTTTGAGGTTGGACGGGTCGTCGGTGATGACCTTGAGATCAACCTTTTCCGTGTCATTGACCCTGAATGCATAGTACTGATAGACTGCTCCTGCGGGAGAGTAGAGCGTGTCGATGGACGTACACCTATAGATGAAGTACTCGCCGACGGACTCCACGGAATCGGGAAGCTCCAGCACCTCGAGTGAGGTACAGTGTGCGAAGGAGTAGTATCCGATGGACTTGGTACCGTCAAGGATGGTGACATCCACAAGAGAGGTACACTCGTAGAACATTCCGTATGCGACGACTCCGGTGACAACGGTCTCGAGGGCGCTGCACCTGGTGAATGCACTGACGGTGCTGCTGCTGTATCCTTCGATATCCACGTCACATTCCAAGGATGCGATGGAGACGCCCTTCAGAGCTGTCATCTCCGCGAATGCAGCGATTCCAATGTGATTGAGTGTCGCAGGGAGCTCTATGAATTCGATGCTGGGGTTTCCGAAGAACGCATATGCGCCCACACTCTCCAGGACGGGAGATACAGGTACATTCTTCAAGGAATCACAGCCGTTGAAAGCATAGTCTCCGATAGCAGTGATATCGCCTGCAATGACCTCCTCGAGAGAGGAACAATCCTGGAACGCATAATCCGGGATTACGGTAACACCTTTCATGGTGATGGTTTTGAGTGATTCGCACTCCCTGAAGGCGTACTCGTCGATGGAGACAACACTGTCGGGGATGACGATGGTCTCGAGGGACTTGCACTGTGCGAATGAAGCGTTTCCGATGGAAGTGGTTCCATCTGCGATGACGACGGACTTCAACGAAGCGCATCCGTTGAACATATCGTCATAGATCTCGGTCATCTGTGCATTGATGACCGCATCCTCCAATCCGCTGCAACCTTCGAAGATACCTACACCTATGGAGGTGACGGTCGCGGGGATGGTGATGGATTTGATTCCGGAACATCCGCTGAACACACGCTCGCCCAAGACGGTCACGGATGCGGGGATGGTGAAAGACTCGAGGGAAGTACAATTGCTGAACGCGTACTTTCCGAATGAATCGACACCGTTCGCAAGTGCGATGGTCTCGAGGGCAGAACATCCGCTGAACACTCCGACAGGAATCCTGGTAATGCTTGCAGGAATGTTAGCAAGAGTGAGTCCGGTACAGTTAGCGAAACAATACTCGCCGATGGACATCACACTGTTGGGGATGGAAAGGACCTCCATTCCGGTACAACCCATGAATGCCTGATTTCCAATAGACATCACACTGTTGGGCAAAATTATCGATCCCAATGATGTACAACCAGAGAAGGCCTTATCTCCAAGCGTCAAAAGCGTGGATGGCAAATTGATGGACACGAGAGACGTGCACTTCTCGAACATCCTGTCAAAAATCTTGCTGGTGGTAGTGCCCTCAAAGGACACGTTGGTCAAAGATGCGCATCCAGAATATGCTCCAACTGCAGTAGTTACGGTGCTTGGAATGCTGGTGGACACCAACGCGGTACAACCTTTGAATGCACCATCGATGTCGGAAATGAGACTGCCGGATTCATAAGATATCGATTTGAGATTGTTGCATCCACTGAATGCACCAGGCTCGATCTTGGTAATCTCCTTGGGGATAACGACAGATGTCAATCCTATACATCCATTGTACGTGGACTCCGGCAGGACGGAAATGTTGGGGAGGTTGATGGATGTCAAAGATTCGCAGCCCATAAACACTGCCTCTCCGAAAGAGGTAATCTTCTCGGGAGACTCGTATGTGATGGTTTTAAGTCCTGCACAATCCGCAAAGGCCCTCATACCGATTGAGAGTACGGTATCAGGAATCACAAGGGTCTCGATCTTACTGCAACCCTCCAACATGGATTCGGGGATTTCCTCGATATCGGGGATAGTGAATACGGACAGAGACGAGCAACCGAAGAATGCGTATTCTCCGATGTAAGTGATGTCATCCAATGCCTCGATGGTCAAAGTCTCTAGATCGGAACAGTTTTCGAATGCGTAATCTCCGATCCTCTCAACTCCGGCGGGAATTGTCACGGATATAGGTGATGCACCGGAGAAGAACTCATCGGGAATCTCCTCGATACCTGCTTCGAACGATACACTGACAAAGATCACTCCCTCGAATGTACCTGCATAGTCAGACAGATTGGCAGGAATGGTAGTAGTGATTGAAGCGCCGTAGAATGCATTGGATCCGAGCTTGACTTTCTTGAGATCGATCGTTGCATTGAGTTCCTTGCACCCGTAGAATGCGCTGTTAGCAATGGATTCCACACTTGCAGGAATCGTAACACCTGTCAATTTCTTACAATTGTAGAAAGTGTGATTAGAAATGGTCTTCACACCATCAGGAATAACAAAATTGGTTAGATTCTCACAGTTATAGAATGCCTGATTGCCAATGGTAGTGTAGGTGGCAGGCAAAGTCAGAGTTGTTAAACTCGTACAGTTGTAAAATGCATTATATCCGATTTCTGTTACGTTACCTTCAAAAGTGACACTTTTTAATTTGTTACAATAGGAGAACAGATTTCCAGGAATGACGGTGGTCTTGGAACCTACGGTCACATCCTCCAAATAATAGGATTCCTGGAAGATACTCGATTTGATTTCGCAGTTCACTACAATCTCGGTGATACTTCTGGAGTTGAAAATGTACCATCCAAAAGTAGTGACCTTTTCCGGAATGACCAATGTCAATTTGGTATCGGCCTTACCACAATCCTGGAATGCGTTCCATCCGATTTCTTCAAGATTGGAGTCCGCACCAATAGTGAAGGATGTTACCTTTGTGTACTGGAAAGAACTCTGTCCGATAAACTTCACAGACGAGGGCAGAGTGAAGTCGAAACCGACTTCAGAATCACCACAGTTGTAGAACGCATTATTGTTTATCTTTTCGACAACAGAGCCTGCCCCAAAGGTAAATGAGGTTATCTTGGAACAACCACTGAATGCATTGTTAGGTATCTCTTTGACCTTACAATTATCGGCAAAAACAACAGAAGTCACGCTGGTACATCCATTGAATGCATTGTTTGGAAGCTTCTCTACCGCCGCACAAATTGTAATTGTCTTGATCTTCGCTTTGTCATCACCCCATGGTACCGAGGAGGTGTCAGTACCCGATTTGTTCAGGGTGAAGTCCCCCGCATCGGTCAGTTCATAGTCCCATCCGTCGGCAGTGGTTGTTGCATACGCATCATCCGCGCCGACAGTGGCTATGCCGACCACCAGGAGGGTCAGCACCAATGCCCCGAACACGAACGGTGTGACCTTTTTGAGGATTGGACCGTCACGTGATGCGGAAGCACCGGCGGTTTGTTCGTTCATACACATTTTCTTCATGATAAATCACCACACCCGATCCTAAGCCAATCTATTGCACATCCAGGATGGCTTCAATCGAATTGGATGATTCATCCAATTAAAATTCATTTAAAGATGTGATGGATTTTTGCGTAAAATAGGTGTTTTTTGCAATCAGCCCGTATCATTTACGTTCGTTACGACGTAGTACCAATCTCTCCCCTATGATGAGGACTGACGCTACAATTAGGATCACCATGACGATGTATACAGGATTATGTAGGATCCTGTCAGCCATATCGGAGTAGAACACCTCCGATTCGTGATAGACCACCAGAGATGAATCATCCGTGTACGCATCTATGAATCCGCTCTGCATCGAGGAATACACGCGTACCTCCGCACCAGTACTGAACGCCCCATCACCGATCGATGGAGGATTATCGCCCACGAAATACACGAAGATAAGATCCGAACAACCCTTGAATGCTTCGTTACCGATAATAATCACCGTATCGGGAATGATGAGTGAATTCACTGATGAATCCCTGAATGATCCGTTACCGATAATCCTCAGGTTACCGTTGAGGATGATATTATTCAGCTCCGAATTCCTGAACGCATTGTCCGAGATGTGATTGACCGTCTCCGGAAGGGCCAAGGTTCCAGACATCCTACAGGGTGTGACTAACAACTGCGTCATACTGTTGTTGTACAACACCCCGTTGAGGGATGTGAAATGCTGATTGTCCCTGTCCACATCAACAGACACTAATGAAGGATTGTTTTGGAGGGCAGATGTATCCGCCTTCGATACATTCTTACCCAAAGATATGTGGGCCACGTCCGATATTGATGGGATGCTGTACTTCGTCACGGTCCCGATACCATCACCGATCGCCAATTCATCCAATGTCCCACCCGTATTGATACCATTCTTGGATATGCTAATGACACTGTCTGGCAATGAGAGGACCTTCATCGAAGGACAATGGGAAAAAGCATCATATCCTATGAACACCAGCCCCTCAGGCATCCTCACCTCTTCCAAACTATCACAGTAGAGGAAGGAATTGTTGCCAAGGTACATGATCGATGATGGAACGGTGAATAACTTATCAGTATTGCCCGGGAGATATCTGATCAGTTCGGTGCATCCTTTGTCATATAGCACACCATCAATGGAACAGTACACTTCGTTCTTCGGATCGACGATAATCTCCTTCAGATTATCGGCACTCCTTGCTGAGAATGCGGAAGGGGAGATCCACTTCACACTTGCAGGAATATATATCGACTCCAAACCGGAATCGGTGGTCAACCATTTATCTATCCTCTCCACATTCGGACCCAATTCGACGGATTCCAACCTCGGAGTATTGGCAAAGAGCCCCTGTCTCACGTCCTTGACCCCAGCACCGATTTTGATGGACTTCAGTTTTGTACATTTGGCAAACGCACTGGCCCCCAACTCCGTGACTGTGTCGGGTATGATTACATCGACCAGAGATGTATTACTGAATGCCATCAACCCGATGGTGGTTACGGAATCTGGAATGCGGATGGATGTGATGTCCGTACCAGAAAATGCATTCTGTCCTATGGATTCCAACGTGGATGGAAGAGATATGTGCGTCACCTGATAGTTGTAGCGAAGAGCACTCTTGCCTATGTACGAGATACCTTCCGAGAAGGTGACACGTATGGCTGACAAGTTACTCCATTTGGGAGGATTTTTGCGAGGATCTTCTGGATCGTCAGTCTGAATTTCGTAATCATCCATCGCACCATATCCAGTGAACTCCAGAAGACCGGATTGTCTGTAGAATTTCCATTGGATATTGGCTCCAGCAGACCCCGTCTGGTACATCTGAATCCCTTCAGGAAGGCCCCCATACATGGATGCGTCTCCAGAATCGTCGGTGGAAAGACCAATCGATACCGAAGATATGCACAGGACAATCAAAACAATGGATGCTGCCAATGTCAACCAATGATGGTGAAATCCGCCCACGGCGCTTTCACCCAAATATCAGATATTTTAAGCATTTTGATTCCGAAGTTCATTAGGTAATGTGAACGTTCAGCATGACTTTTATATTGGCATATATATCCAACTCTACTTTAATATTATTTAAATTTTTCTATAAATTAAAATATAATCAAACCAGATATAATCAATATGGCAATAATGGATGAAGAAGCCGAATTCCAACAATACCGCCACATAAGATCAGGCAAAACGGCAACACGAATCCTAATATGCAACATATGTGGGCACGTATGGTCACCTCGCGGAAAGAATGATCCGATAAAATGCCCCTCATGTCGCTCCATAAGATGGAACATGGATGTCATACGCAATACCTGCAAAATATGTGGACACAGTTGGATGTCGGAAAGGCAGGATTGCAACAAATGTCCCAATTGCCAATCCACCAAATGGGCTCAATACCCCATAGTATGCGAATGTGTCAGGTGCGGACACAAATGGAACTCCAGAAACGGGAAACCTGACATGTGCCCTTCATGTAAGACACATCTGTGGATGGAACCCATACATTATTGGACATGTCCAAACTGTGGAAAACGTGTCGTGCTCAGAAACAATACACGTTTCGGCCTTTGTCCCTCGTGTGACAAAAGTCGTCGTGTGAACAATTGCATCAGATGCAACCACGTATGGAAGAGCTCTCGTCGTCTGTTACCCAAATATTGCCCGCGCTGCAATTCCGCGGACTGGTCCGATCGCGGGGGGGGGGATTTGAATTAGAGAGGTATCCGAGTCGGACGACATTGTCCACTACTAGTATATGTGCCCCATCATAGTGCATTCACACAAACCGCCCACTATGGGGGACGCCATAGTATGGTGCCATACACATACCGAAATTCGAACCTACCTCACTCTACCATCGAACATCATTGTGATTCCGCCCACAGATTCGTTGGAAAGTGGAAATATGCCAACATTCACCAGATGTTTCACTGGGATAGAATGTATTTTATCTGAATCCATGGCTTAGAACCCCTTACCGAGAACGTTACATTTCCCATATAATCTGAAAATTCAGACTCGTTTGAAACCTTTATTCTCACAAATACATCAGCTTCCAGTTATAAAGACGATTTTCTAACGTTGTTCACAAGAAATGTCAAACAACCAAGTAAATCCAAATATTCATTCTCCCATTCCAGACATTATGGGCATCTTTTCAGACAAGGACATCGTCGAAGGCATGATGACGGGATACCTCGGCATCAGCGACTACAGCGAGAGGGGACTCACCCCCAACGGTTACGACCTCAGGATTGCGGAGATCTCCATCAGAGGCGACGAGAACAAGTACACCGAAGGGACCGTCACCATCCCCCCAAGGACGATGTTCTACGTCTCCACCATCGAGAGGGTACGCATGCCCGCCGATGCCTGTGCCCAGCTTTGGCTCAGGACCACATGGATCAGGAAGGGAATCATGGGCGCATTCGGAAAGATCGATGCGGGTTTCGAAGGTACCCTCACTCTTGGAGCGTACAACGCCACCGACGACCCTGTGGAACTCCCCATCGGTGAGAGATTCTGTCAGATGGTGTTCGAAGGTCTCAACTCATGTTCCGTCAAGGATTACGCTGAAAGGAGCGGAAACTATCAGGGACAGACCGGAATCACCTTGGAACCGGTCAAGAAGTGATTCAATCCCTTATGATATCGAAGACGTACACGCTCGCCGTGGGCGAGTACGTCTTCATCCCCACACTACCTAGTTGATAGAATCAAATCCATAGCAGAGCATACAACCCCGATCATACCGATTGTACTCGCCCTTCCAATAACCTTTTCAGAAACATGTGGGCATCCTCATTGATTCTATCAACCTCCGACCTCCGATATCTTTCCTCGAGTTCAAGATCGAGAAGTATCTCCTTCAACCCATTGTACATCTCGACATTCAGTAGAACTCTGGAACAGTAGCCATCCTTCATGATGTATACCGGTTCGTTCTCAGACATCTCGAACATCTTTACAGTATCCTTCATTTCGGTGATCGGCACGATCCGAGTCATGGAGAATGATCGCAGTATGAACATATAATATGACAATGCACATGATCATGTCACACACTATGCATCGATACGATCGATGAGCATATTGAAACAAATGACGCGTATCGCTTCAATCCCTTATGATATCGAAGACGTACACGCTCGCCGTGGGCGAGTACGTCTTCATCTCGTACTTCTTGCCCATGTGGCAATCCAATCCCTTCGAACGCATCTCGTCGAGAAGGGATTCCATCTCCGCATCGCAGGTGGCACGCTCCATGATCCTGTGGAGGTGCACCACGCCACCCTTCTTCGCCTTGGACAGCGCGACATCCAGGAATTGATACGCGATCTGAGGCAGATTCATGACGACCCTGTCCGCCAGAGGGAGGTCCTTCACGACGACAGTGGCATCCCCTTCCAAAGGAACGACGTTCTTCACCTTGTTTATCCTGATGTTCTCTATCATGTAGAGGTATGCATCATGGTTCAGGTCGATGGAATAGATGATCTCGGGTTTGGCATGCTTCGCTATGACCATCGGGAACGGGGCGACACCGGCGAACATGTCGATGATGACCTCTCCGTCCTTCACCTCGGACGCCACTCTCATCCTCTCCGTGGCCAAACGGGGGTTGAAGTAGACCCTTCCGGGATCGGTCAACATGGTGACCCCGGACTCCCTGTGCCTGGTCTCGGAAGTGCCTGTACCTGCGATCGGTTCCAATTCCCTGATTCTCAGTTCACCTTTCACCCCGCCGTCCATCAACACAAGACGGACGTTGCTGTTCACCTTCAGAAGAGCGTCCCCGATGGCGTTCTTGTAAGGCAACAGCTCATCGATGATCTTCACCACAATGACATCACCGATGCAATCGTACGAATTGGGTAGGATATCTCTGATATCCGCGGGAAGGAACATCCTGTAATCGGTCTCCTTGTGCTCCAGGATCTCCAGATCCGCATCCTCCACAGGATAATCCTTGAAGGAATCCGACAGGATAGGGATCAGAAGGTCGTTACCGTCGGCCTTGATCCTTGCACCGACATCGAGCAAATCCTCTGCTTTCAATGCAAGACGAATCGGATTTCCTTCGGCCTTCGGGACCCTTATGCACCTGACCATGCTCCCCTATAGTAGTTATTTATTTTAAAGGAAGACATATGGAAGGATATGACATCCGGACTCATCTTCGTCGGCCTCGGTCTTTGCGGACCTGACGGCATGACCGTGAAGGCAATGAACGCACTGAAGGAGTGCGACAAGATCTACGCAGAATTCTACACATCCTTCCTCATAGGAACCTCCGTCAAGGAATTGGAGGATGCCATCGGAAAGAAGATCAAGGTCCTCCACAGGATGCAGGTCGAAGAGGGCGAGGACATCATAAACGATGCACGCACCATGAAGGTCGGATTCGTCACCGCTGGTGACACCATGTCCGCCACCACCCACGTCGACCTCATGATACAGGCCAAGGAGGAGGGTATCCCCACCACACTCTACAATGGAATCTCCATCTTCTCCGCATGTCCCACCGCATTGGGACTCCAGCCCTATAAGTTCGGAAGGACCGTCACCCTCCCGTTCATCGAGGACGGTTACCAACCCCAGTCCCCCTACGACAACATCCTCGAGAACAAGGAGAGGGGACTCCACACCATGGTGCTCCTCGACATCCACGCGGACGAGGACAGGTACATGACCGGAAAGCAGGCCATCGAGTGGTTGCTCGAAGGCGAGAGGAAGTGGGAGAAGGGACTCATCAAGGACGATACCCTGATCTGTGTCGCATCCAAGATCGGTTCCTCCGAGCAGAAGCTCACCGCAGGCTACCCCAAACAACTTTTGGAGATGGATCTCGGAGAACCTCTCTTCACACTCGTCATCCCCGGAAACCTCCACTTCATGGAGGCATACTCCCTGGTGTACTTCGCAGGAGCGCCCGAGGAGATCATCCAGGACGAGTGATCACAAAACCATTCAACCCCTCCCCTTCGGGGGAGGGCATTAACTGAATACGATTAATTACCCGCTTTAATACGCTCTCAATCCGAGACTCATACAGCGATAAAACGCTAGGAATGAGTCGAAAATGAAGACAACAACACAGATTGAGGCAGCAAAAGAGATGATGACCGATGTTTTCTCCAGGATTGGAAAACAATACGGTTATGAGAACGTGAGCGCGGATTTCGTCGCGTTCAAACAGTTCAAGGTCCAATGGCAGAGATCCTACAATTGGATCGCCTTCCGCATCTCCGATTATATGCTGGATGCACCCGAGAACATCATGGAGGACCTTGCGGAATCCATCTTCGCCAAGATCGCGGGTAAGCAGGGTCTCTACTCCGACGGAATGCGCGGATGGGTACTCGATGAGGATTTCAGCATCAGGAAGAGACCCACCTTCATCAGACGCGGAAGATACCTCTCCGACGACCCCCAGGGTGAACATAAGAACCTCAACGATGCCATCGACAGATTGGTCGCCAAAGGTCTTCTGAAGAAGGATCACAACATCAGAGCCGTATGGAACCGCGACACCAGGAGCGACATGGCGGCAACCTACTCCGTACTCATGAGAACGATCATGGTCACTTCCGCATTGGACGAACCCGACGCACCGGACGATGTCATCGACTATGTGATCTATCATCAGTACCTCCGCATACAGGAGGGTGCAAGGACGTTCGGTACGGAAGAGGAACCCAAAACCCGTCTCGATGATACGAGGTTCGAAGGATACAGGGAAGCCGAGAGGGCCCTCGACATGCTTTGTCTCGCACTCTGATCCATTTTGATAAGAAACCGATTCCATCGATCATCAGCGGACGATGGTGTTGTCCCCGAGCGATAACACACCTTCTCATCGTCCGCCGATGACGACGGCCTCCAGGCACTGACCCCGCCCGGGGTATATGTCGGACCCTGCGTTGGCTCGAAGGTCACTGCCACACGATGTCACATCGCTGCTACCCCAAGTTCCCAATTAAGGTACAGAGCCGCTGATCGCCGTTCCGTACCCAGGACGTTCACTGATCGCGCCCATACGTCAGAACGGTTGCATCGCGATTATGACGGACGCTATTTATACCAATCGTTAGGCTTTAAACCAAGGTATCCGATTCAGAGACCATGGCTCTCACCAAAGAGGAAAAGGAAGAGATCGCACAGAAGATCCTCGACAGTATCGAAGCGAAATACGGGAACATACCTCTTGTGAACCAGGTACTCGCACAG
>JAFVZR010000022.1 GCA_017508065.1 Candidatus Methanomethylophilaceae archaeon | reverse complement strand
GGAAGCATCGTCGATGTGGGTGTTGCCGATAACACATACACCTTCGAATGGAAGGACGAGAACGATGTCGGCAACTACACCATCTCCGCATCCCTCGGATGGCTCACCGTCAAACCACTCACACTGTTGACGGAGTACTTCGAACCCATCCCTGCGATGATCTACATCGGTGGACAGATCAAACCCGGAATCGCACTGTCCGAAACGGGAAAGGCCGCAGGTCTGAACCTGGACAGGGATTGTTCCGTATCCTATGGGTCCAACGACAAGGTCGGAAAGGGTTCGGGTTCAGTCATCGTGAGCGGCAAGGGAAATTCGACGACGTTACAGAACGGTACCGATGTCCCCGTCGAACTGAACTTCGACATCTACTCCGGTGTGACCGTGTACGTCACCAAGGACGGAAATGGCAACACGTACTCCGATTGGACGTTGTCCGAGTTCGGTGCACCTCCCAGAAGACCGTTGTACGACCTCAACGGAATCGTTTCCGGTACATCACAGACAGCGGAGATGCTTGTGGACAATCTTGACGGTTACGATGGGATGAGCCTCGGTATCGCTGTCAAGGGCCTGGAGAGGTCCGACGAGATCAACGAGTTGGACAAACACATCATCATCATGGTGAAACGCGGCTCGGAGACCTATTCCTGTACATTGTACGAAGCATCCAACGATGTACTGCTATTAGGCGACATCACCGACGGTGACGACATCCCGTTGGAGGTCACACTCAAGTTGGACGAACAGTCGTCCGGAGATACCGTCCAGGGAATGTCGTTGAACTTCACCCTGGCAGTGGGAATCCTATACCCCCCATCGGAGGAGTGAGCATCATGGTTCTTTTTTCACAGAAGGGCAGGAGGGATGCGTAGAATCACGTACTCTCCACGATCGACCTAGCGGGATGGACGGTCGACCCGTCACCCACACAATCACAAAACATCCCGACGGAGACGTCGGACTTCGACCGAAACGATTTACGGAACATGTCCGGAGAACATGTGAAAAAAAACGAGGTAAAGAAAATGAACGCAAAAGTAACGGCAACTATCGCAGTGGCGGTCGTTGCATTGATGGTCTTCGCGGCAGCCGGGTCCACCACATATTCGTGGTTCTCGGATTCCGAGGAGACTGACATAAACATCACAACCGCGAAGGTAGAGATCTCTGTCAGTTGGGATGAAGGAAAGACCGGAGCCACAAACGGTTCCGGAAATACCGGTTTCATTTCCACCGGTGCATTGAACGGATTGGCTCCCGGATTGTCCGAGAACCACACATACACGATCAACTCCACCTCAACGATTGATGTGTTCGTTAAGACATATGTGGAATTGAAGGTCGAAAGCGGTACCGCACCCTACAAGAACAACACTCCACTCTACATCACGTTCGATGGTATGAAGTTCCCCCTCTCCATCGATGAGGAGATGCCTATCACCGATTGGGTGAGCATGAAGGCCGTCGAAGTCGGCACCACCGCTACCACCACCCATGATATCGTATTGGGAATGGATTCCACCGGATCCGATGCAGGTGACAATGCTTGGGCAGGTATCGCATACAAGCTCAACATCAAGACCGTAGCATACCAGTACAATGCGGATCTCGACTTCGACCCCATCATCGACCCTACTAACAATGTGATTAATATCAACACCGTAGGTGATCTCAGGGCATTCGCCACCAGCGTCAATGCAGGTAGCGATTATGCAGGAAAGGAGATCAGATTGACCAAGAGCGTCTCCCTCAAGGGCTATGATTGGGCACCTATCGGTAACTACGACAATGGTAAGGCATTCAGAGGAACATTCGACGGTCAGGGCAACACCATCTCCGACCTCTATGTGGACAACGACAATTGTGCAGGTCTGTTCGGTTGGAGCGAGGGTAACATCAAGAACGTTATCGTCGATGGTGCCCAGATCAAGACACACCACTACGCGGGTGTGATCTGCGGATACAGTAACAACTCCGTTGCTACTACAATCGAAAACTGTCAGGTGAAGAATGCTACCATCGAATGTACTCAGCACATTGTGAATGGAAAACTCGATGACGGAGACAAGGTCGGAGGAATAATCGGACACGCTGACGGTAATGACCTGATTAACAAGTGTACCGTCTCTGATTCCATGCTTATCGCATTCCGTGATGTCGGAGGTATCGCCGGAGCAGCAGCACATATGATCACCAACTGTGCAGTCAACAATGTATCCATATGCTCTAACAACGAGAAATGGACTAGTGGCAACAGCGAATACAACGCAACGGGTATCTTTGCTAGTGAGAGGTGTACGTTCTATAATGTAGACAATAAGTCCGAAAATGTCAGATTCGGTCCTGCAATCTCCACCGTTGATGAGTTGAAGGCATATGGAGATGTTGTATCCTCTGGAAATTTCAAGGGCAAAATCGCAGTGCTTACAAACGATATTGACCTGGGTGGCGTAAAGTGGATTCCAATTGGAATCGATGACAACAACTCAATAGATCAAATCGGTGTTTTTGACGGTCGCGGATATTGCATTTCTAACTTCGATGTTAATTATGCTAAGAATGCAGGACTCTTCGGATGCATCAAGGGTTCAATTAAGAACCTCTCAGTAAAATCTGTAACCATCAACTCTAATGATTATGCAGGAGCAATCGTAGGTAAGATCTTTGGAGATATTGAGAACTGTCACGCATCGGATGTCAAAATAACCGTTTCCCCATACAAGGATGGTGATAAATATGACGGTGGTGCAAAGGCAGGCGGTGTTGCAGGATTTGTTGTAACGTCGGAAACCGCTCTTGCATATACTGTGTCCAATTGTTCTGCTACAAATGTAACCATTGATGGATACAGAGATTTAGGAGGAGTAGTAGGATTCTTGGATAAGGGCAATGTTGAAAGTCAATGTATTGCATCCGACATTAGAATCTCATATATCTTTGTTGAAGGAGAATACGATAGCGGTACAAAGAATCAGAATGCAGGAGCAATCGTAGGCCGTTATGGTGATGCAACTGTCTCTTTCACTAATGAGACAAACAATGATTTTGTGTGGGCCATCACTGTTACATCCGATCTTGAATTGGACGATGCTATTACAAAAGGTGCTAGCACAATTACACTGAAAGATGGAACCTATGATGCAAATCTTTATGAAATTGCTGAGAGAGATCAATTGACCATCATCGGCAGTGGTGCTGGAACAAAACTTGCATTCAATAATTTGCAGGTTCGTGCATCGCAGTTTGATACTTTGACAATCGAAAACTGCGAGATTCTGAAGATGCCTAATAAGAGCTGGGGCCACCTTGTATTCGGTTCATCAACTGTACCTGGTGGAGTATATACTCTTTCCAACTGTATCTTCAACGGTGTTGGAACTCAGGGAATATACATCAACCAGAATGTAGAAGCGACATTCAACATTGAGAATTGTACATTCAATGGAGATTTCGGTGGAGAAGGTGCAATTACAATCCAGAACAATGACAATGTGAACGTCACAGTCAATGTAACTGGTTGTACATTCAATAACATCCCCGAGACAAGTCATAAGATTTACATGATTTACAAATACGATGGATTTACATTAAATGCGGATGGTGTTGATCAGTTCTGGAAAGACGGTAAGGGAAGCGGTTCTGAATAAGACTGTTACTTTACTCACACTGTCCATTAAAACGGGCCACCCGGCCCCCTTTAACCTTTTTTCTAATCAATTATGCCCCTAGCATAAGTCATCAACAAGAACTTATACACAGTCAATAACCCAAATCCCTCGATGAATTCGATCAATCCCTTACAATACTCACATAACGATAGAGATCCGGTGAATCCTAATCCCAATATTCAATGTAATCAAAGCGACCCTGACGAACATATTCAATTGCACTTCTACAGATCGAACAAGAATGCATGCCCAACCATCACCCATATGCTTCAACCAAAGAACATGGTCACCTCATAAGCCCCGGTAATAGCACACGATGATCTCATCCCCCAGCAGCAATCCTTTAAGGCACTCCAAACAATTACCCCCTCATGAAGATCGGTGATAAGGACGTCTCCAAATGGACCATGTTGATGCTGATAGGAAGCATACTGATGTTCGCATCGTTCTTCCTTAGCCTGGTAGGGGTGGAAGTTCTTGGAAAGGGATTCGCCATATCGGGCCTCGAACTGCTGTCCGGCTTCGACATAGGCATCAAGGAAATCGGAGCGAATGACCTTTCCTTCTACCGCTACATCCCAGCCGTATGCGCCCTCATAGGCGTCCTGGTGGCCGCACTCTCGTTCGCATCGTTGTTCAACGAGGTGGACAACAAGAGGCTCATGACCGGCGTTTCCATCACACTGACGATCACACTGTTGTTACAGGTCATCTTCCTCATGGGCGGTACCTCCATAGAGCTCTTCACTGGATCCGTTAAGAACATGCTCAACGGACTGGGATCCACATTCAGACCCATGTTCGGCATCTACCTCTCGGTGATCTCCACGTTCATCACGGGCATGGCATCCACGTACAGGATGAGGGAATGTCTCTGAACACACGTCTTCATATGGTGCAGGATCGGTCAGAAGAGGACCAGATATAACTATAATAACGCCCAGTATAGCAATTGTCGAACTCTGTCTTGTCAAAAGTTGTGTCGAGAACTTTGATTTTCCACAATAATACCCTATTATGGAAGAGAGAACTAGGGATTATTGAAACATTTCGAATTTTATGGATGGAGTGGCGAACCCACCAGTTTGAAGCGACTACGATAAACGTAGAAATCATCGACACATGACGAACACATCGATCCATGCATGATCGACAAAACCATATAATGGTCTGCCGGCAAAAAAACATGATGCGAATGTGCCAGCAATGGATTCAAAGGAACAATTTGCTCTTTACGGACTGTTCTTCCACCATGACCGCAAGACCGAGACCCTCGTTGACGAATTCAACAATATCCTCTACAAGATCGTCGTCACAATCGTTCAGTACGAACACGAGAGAGGTCTCGTCAACGTACGTCTGCCCTAAGGAGTAACCTCCATGAGCCTTGTAGAATGTGAATCCTTGATCCTCTGCCCTGAGCATGGTCATGACACTCTCCTCCACCGATGTGTCATCGGTGATCTGACCGAGTCCGATGTACAGGGTGTATTTGGTCTGCAGATCGTCACTCTCCGATAATTCATCGACAACATGGAAAACCGCACAGCCGACAGCGACCACCATCGCCAAACATGATATGGCCACCACCATCTTGATTACGTCCTGGGATTTCATACCGATCCGGTCTACATATGACGTCCATCATTTAATTGAATATGTTTATAAATCAATTATACATATCAGGATTTAGTTTATATTTTATCGACAATTGACGTGTACTGTTTATATACAAATTACAAAATTTGTCTATAATTGTCGATTTTTGCGAAATCATTAAAAACCCATCTTGTCAATGTGCAATTTGGAATCCGTGCTAATCTATCGCACACTTTGCGATACCGAAAAAAGACACGATGTGGTACAAATGAATGTCGTAAAAGAAGCAAAGCGCAAGACAGATAAGCGCACCATCAACACCAAGACCGCAATCAAGACCGCACTCTTGGAGATGATGAAAGAGATTCAATTTTCCAAGATTTCTGTCAAGGACCTTTGTGAGCGCATACAGATCAACCGTACCACATTCTACATCCACTATGCGAACACACTCGGCGTTCTTACAGAGATCATCGATGAGTTCCTTCTTGCAGAGGTCGACGGTTCGTACTCCAAGTGCAACGTGGACAACAGCGACCACCACTGCCCGTACAAACTGTGCTGCAAGATCCACACTAACCGTCAGTATGGAGTCGTATTCTTCAACGATGACCTCAGAAACATCGTCATCGAAAGGATCACCGCACTCAACAAGGACGGATACCTGCGTGCCCTGATGTCACAGTACAACATCAACAAGGCCGATTCGGAATCCATATTCTTCTTCCTGATCAACGGATGCCTGGCCGTCAACAAGATGGTCTACAACAGAGGCAGTGGGGACTGGGAACACACGAGCGAGGTCATCGGATCCTTCGTTCGCGGCGGACTCACCCACTTCTCCAAGTGAACGGGGACAACCCCATATACACTTAGCCCATTACCAAAGATATGGAAAGGGAACAGCTAGGTAGTAGACTAGGATTCATTTTACTGAGCGCAGGTTGCGCGATCGGTCTGGGAAACATCTGGAAGTTCCCGTATATGGTAGGTCAGAACGGAGGAGGTATCTTCGTCCTCATCTATCTCCTGTTCCTGCTGACACTTGGGGCACCCGTACTCTGTATGGAATTCGCCATGGGACGTGCCAGCAAGAAGAGTCCTGTCAAGATGTACGATGAATTGGAACCCAGGGGATCCAAATGGCACATGCATGGATACGTGGCCATGGCAGGATGCTACATCCTGATGATGTTCTACACCGTCGTTGCCGGTTGGATGATCAAGTACTTCATCTCCTCCACCACTGGAGACCTTTCCGGACTCGATTCCGTAGGTGTCGAGAACGCTTTCGGTGACATGCTTGCCGACCCGGTGACCATGATCCTCCTCACATCCATCGTCGTCATCATGGGATTCCTGGTCTGTTCCTTCGGAGTCAAGAACAGTCTCGAACGCATCACCAAGGCCATGATGATCGTACTTCTGGCACTCATGATCGTATTGGCCATCCACAGCTTCACCATGGCAGGTGCGTCCGAAGGATTGTCATTCTACCTCAAACCCGACGTGGACAAGTTCCTTGAGGCAGGTGTCGGAAACGTCATCATCGCTGCGATGAGCCAGGCGTTCTTCACATTGAGCATCGGTATGGGATCCATGGCCATCTTCGGCAGTTACATCAACGACGACCGTACCCTCTTCGGAGAGGCCGTCACCGTAGGTGTACTGGACACCTTCGTCGCCTTCACTGCGGGACTGATTATATTCCCCGCATGCTTCACTTACGGCATCAGTGTCGATGCAGGACCCAGCCTCATCTTCATCACATTACCGAACGTGTTCAACAGCCTGCCCATGGGAGAGTTATGGGGAACCATGTTCTTCATCTTCATGAGCTTCGCTGCCCTTTCCACGGTGTTCGCCGTGTTCGAAGCGATCATCGCCTGTACAATGGACCTCACGGGATGGGGCAGGAAGAAGGCCTCCCTCATTAACTGTATCGCGATGTTGATCCTTGTGCTCCCGTGCATCTTCGGATTCAACATACTCTCCGACTTCCAGCCACTCGGCCCCGGCACCGGCATCCTGGACCTCGAGGACTTCATCGTCAGTTACGTCATCCTGCCGTTCGGAGCACTGTTGTTCACGATCTTCTGTGCAACGAGGTATGGATGGGGATGGGACAACTTCGTGAACGAGGCCAACAAGGGAAAGGGGTTGAAGGTCCAGAAGTGGATGAGACCCTATGTCACCTACGTATTGCCTGTGGCCATCGCCATCCTCCTGGTATCGGGCATCGTCCTGTCATTCGTCTGATTAAACACTAGCGGAACGATAGTCTTAATACCCATTCGGATGATTAGGCGGCATGTTCGACGAGGGATGCCGTCAATCAGCCATGAATGGGGACAAGGATGCCCAATATGAGCTTGCACAGGCCTATTTCAATGGAGAGGGCGTAGAGCAATCATACAAGGAAGCGGCGAAGTGGTACACACTGTCCGCAGCACAAGGACATACCCAAGCCCAATTCCACATCGGATGGATGTACTATTACGGCGAGGGTGTGGAGCAGTCCTTCAAGGAGGCTGTCAGATGGTTCATCCCTGTCGCAGAGAAGGGAGACGAGACCACACAATACAATCTGGGTCTTATGTACGAGTATGGAGACGGCGTCGAGCAGGATTACAAGGAGGCCGCCAAATGGTACTCGATGGCAGCCAAACAGGGTTTCGCCATGGCACAGTTCAACCTCGGTTGGATGTTCAGGACCGGCAAGGATGTGGACCAATGCGATGCGATAGGTCTGGCATATATCAGGAAAGCGGCTGAGGGCGGATATGCGGATGCCCAGTCCAGCCTCGGTGTCGCATACTTCAAGGGATCCGGTGTCGAACAGTCCTACGAGAAGGCGTTCGAATGGTTCATGAAGGCCGCGGAACAAGGACTCGCGGATGCCCAGTGCAACGTCGGTCTGGCATATTACAAGGGAGAGGGTGTCGAACAGTCCTACGAGAAGGCGTTCGAATGGTACACCAAGGCCGCTGAACAGGGCAATCAATATGCCAGATACAACCTGGGGATGATGTACGAGTTCGGACAGAGTGTCGATGCCTCCAACGAGGAGGCGGCCAAATGGTACATCTTGGCAGCGAACGAGG
>JAFVZR010000187.1 GCA_017508065.1 Candidatus Methanomethylophilaceae archaeon | reverse complement strand
GTACAACTACACCGATCAGAACTCCGACGCGGCATCCATGGCCACGTTCTTCTCGTCAACGGAGGACAACGTACTTGAGGCGATCAACACCGTAGGAAAGGTCTACAGGGAGATCCTGGACGGCGGTGTCAAACAGGAGGAGTTGGACAAGGCAAGGAACCTCGTGAAGGGTGCCACCATCAGGCGCATGGAGTCCACGGAGGACAGGTTGTACAGGTTGGCACGTAACACCATGCTCACCTGGAAGCCCATGACCCTGGAAGAGCGCCTTGCGGAGATGGATGCGGTCACCTGCGAGGATCTGGCACGTGTGGCTGAAGATGTGATAAAAGGCGACCTTCTCACCGTCACCATGTACGGTAAGAAGGTCAAGGACATGAAGAAGTTCAGTCCTTCACAGATCGAGATCTGAGTTCCTCGATCAGGTGGAGGACCGCATCCACCGCCTTGGGTTTGGCCTCGATCACCTTTGGGGTCATTCCCTCGTGTACGGTCTGGATGTCCTCTACCTCGATGGCAACGAAACGGACGGACTCGGGCATCATCTCGGGTTCGACCTGTCTTCCGATCTTCATACCGGTGGCTAGGTTTATGTCATGAGCGGATGCGTCACCGATGGTATCGTCGAAATCCTCGGGATCGAAGAACATGACGGTTCCGGGTTCGTACTGTCTTGTCTGGATCGCATCCACGATGATGACGTTCCTGTATCCCCAGAGTTGAGGGATGATGTCCAATCCTCCGATGGGCTCCTGTCTGGTCTCGACGTCGGGGAATCCCATTCTCTCGATCTCTTCGGCAACCTCCAATCCGATCGCATCGTCGGACATTATCGGGCTACCAAGCCCGATGACCAGTATAGTGTCTGATAGCTGGCTCATGCTTTCGCCTTCTTCTTCATTATCTTGATGTAAACGCTGAACGCACCCAGGAAGATGATAGGTGCCAGTGCGATGAGTGCGATGACTCCGAATCCGTTGATGATCGCTTCCGCACCGGTGTATTTGGCGGAGGCGATTCCGGTGTACATCGTACTGATGATCGCGACGGACATGGGTCCGGTGGCGACTCCTCCCGCATCGAAGGATATTCCGACCATATCCGTGTCACCCAACCACATCAGAATGAGTGCCAGTATGTATCCGGGGATGATTATGTAGAGTAGGTTGAAGTTGAAACTGATCTTCGCCATACCCAGTGCTACGAACGTGGCCACTCCTACGGAGATGACGAGCTTGACGATCCTCTTCGCTATGTTGCCTCCGGACGAGCTCTCCACACGTCCGGCAAGGATCTCGACGGCAGGTTCCGCAATGGCCACTAGGAATCCGAGAACGAATCCGAGTACGATCATGGGCAGGGGCATGTCAGCAAGTGCCAGTCCTACATCGGTTGCCATGGGGATGTATCCGGTGTAGATGGCGGTGAGGAATATGATGACTCCCACGCTGGCCAATGCGACACCTTTGACGACCTTGTTGATGGCATTCCACGTGTAGAAGAGGACGAACTTCTGGAACAGTATGAAGAACGCCATCAGTGGGACGATGGCGATCAGGACGCTGCTGAGTGCGTGTTCGAACTCGTAGAGGAACCTGTCGAACACGTTCTCGATGTATGGTTCGAACTCCTCGGTAGCGCCTCCGACGGAACTGTCCCCCGAAACGATGCCCATCAACAGCAATGCGATGATCGGTCCGATGGATGCGAGTCCTATCATTCCGTATCCGTCGAGGTCGTTCCTCCATTCGTGGACGGAACAGAGGCCTATACCCAGCGACAGAAGGATCGGGACGGTCATGGGTCCAGTGGTGACACCTCCGGAATCCAGTGCGATTCCGATGAACTCGGGTGGTGCGATGAATGTGAGTATCAGTGTGGCGATGTATCCGATCGTCAGCAGTATTCTCAGGCTGAAGCGGAACACGATCTTACAGGCTGCGATGATGAGGAATGCAGCGACTCCCGCTGCGATAGCGTAGACCATGGCATCCTTGTTAAGCGTGGTGAACAGGGATGTGACCTGTGTGGCAAATACGGTGACATCCGGTTCCGCGACAGTGACCAGGAAGGAGATGATGAAGACCAGTCCGACCATGAACAGTCTCGACTTGCGTTTCGAGATCTCATGGCCCATCGATTCGCCTGCAGGGTTGACTCCGCTCTCGACACCGATGAGGAATATGGTGAAACCGAACAGTACCATCAGGGTGCAGACCACGAAAGTCATCACGCCCTCCATGCTGGTGCCGACCAATACGATCTGAAGTGCCAGTATGAGGAGTGCGATTGGTAGTGTAGATACCAGAACCTCCCTGAATGTCCGTATAAAAGTTCCACTATGTGCTCCCATCGCGGACGCCATGGTATTTATATTATTAAAACTGCGCGTGCGCAAGGACGATATGGGTCGCAAGTTACTTTTAGGTCATCCCCGGTTATCCTTCCGTGGAGATCAAGGTAGTAACGTCCCAGATTGTCAACGGACACACCATCACCCCGAGACAGTTGGAGGTGTTGGAGGCGGTCCGCAGCGAAGGTAGCAAGAACGCTGCCGCCAAGAAGCTGGGCATCTCCGCACCC
>JAFVZR010000186.1 GCA_017508065.1 Candidatus Methanomethylophilaceae archaeon | reverse complement strand
TCGTTGATCACCGAACCGGTGTTCAGCTTGTCGCCGAACACGGCCAATGTGAGGTTCTCGAATCTCAATCCCGTGTCGATGATCGATCCGCTCGGAGGGAGTCCTGGCCTTTCCCTCACGGGTTGGTGTCCGGGACACATCAGAGCGGTAACATCGCCGAGACCTCCCCCCTCGGACACCTCGGCCATGTGCGCATATCTGAAGATATCATCGGAATATTCGCCGATGGCCGCCAATGATACGGCGATCGCCCCCGCGGCGGACATGCCGAATCCCTGACTCACGGGAAGCTCGTTCTCAATGGTGACGTCGAAACCCTCTCCGGGACGTATCAGTTCCAACACCTTCCTGGTGACCTTCGCTTCGGAGGGTACACCGTCCATGGTGACCTCTATCTTAGAATCGGAACGTTCCTCCAGAGTGACGAACGCACCTTTGGAAAGACGTATCCCTGCCCCTCTTGACCCTGTCGTGAGGACGTCATCGGTCCTGACAGGATGGAAGAAGCAGGTTATGTGACCGGGACAGAACGCCTTGGGCATCAGAGTCTCGCACAGTAGTCCATGATCGCATCGGAGACCTTGCTCTTGGTACCGGAGATCTCCGTCTCGCTGTTTGCGGTGATGAGTATCACGGAAGTGGCGGACCTTCCTGCGGCATCGATGTCGTTGGCGACGATGGCATTGAGGTCGTATGCCTCCATCCTTCCGCGTGCCTTTGCGATGAGGTCCTGCTTGGACATTCCGGACTCGGCCTTGAATCCGATGACCTTGTCGCACTTCTCACGGATGATCGGCAACACCTTGGGCACAGGCCTGAGGTGCACGTCGAACGAGAGGTCGCTGGGGATCTTTCCCTTCTCGACATGGTCCGGTGCGAAATCTGCGAGGGCTGCGGGGACTATGACGATGTCGTGATCGATTCCCTTCACCATCTCGGTGAGCTGTGAGACGGACTCGAAACGCTTGGTGACTATGTAATCGGGAAGCGATACGCTCGCACCTCCCATCCAGAGCTCCACCTCCGAACCGCGTTCGAACGCACGCTCGGCCAGTTTGACCGCCATGAGTCCGGTGGAACGGTTGGTCACGATCCTCATATCGTCGATGGGTTCCTCGGAACGTCCTCCGATGATCAGGATCCTCTTCTTCTTGAGATCATCCTTGGATGTGAGTCTGAACGCCCATGCGACGATCTCGTCCTTGGATGCGACCTTCGCCCTGTTCTCGGAGATGTGGGGGCCGATGAAGGATACGCCCCAACCCTTGAGCTTCTCGACGTTCTCCTTCACCGCGGGATTGTTCATCATGGAGTTGTGCATAGCAGGCGCGATGGCGATAGGGATACCTGCTCCCAATGCGACGGTCGCCATGGATGCCACGGGAGTGTCGTCGACACCGGATGCGATCTTGGAGATGGTGTTCGCGGTAGCGGGATAGATCAGGAGCGCGTCCGCGTTGCCTCTGTCGAAGAGTTCGATGTGCTCCGCCCTTCCGGTCAGCTCGGTGACAGGTTTGTGACCGGATGCGAACTCCATCGCCATGGGTGTGACGATGTCCTGTGCACCCTTGGTCATAACGGGGATGACGTTTGCTCCGTGACGGATGAGTTCCCTGATGGTGGAGAAACACTCGGTAGCCGCGATGCTGCCGGTGATCCCGATGACGATCGTCTTTCCTCTCAGTTTGTTGCTCTTCTCGCAGTAGATCTCCTCAGACGGATGCATAATTTCACCTCTTCTTCTCCATGATGTGTTCCATCGCTTGTGAAAGTAAAGTTTCCTTGGATAACGTTGCGTCGAGGATGATGAATCCCTTCTCCTCGGCGATCTCCAGATATTTCGCCCTTACGCGTTTCTGGAACTCCAGTTTCTCGAACTTGCTCCTCTCCTCTCCCCTGTCGTCGACACGGGACATCCCCTTCTCGGGATCGATGTCCAGAAGGAACGTGACATCGGGTTCGATGGTTGCCAATTCGTTCAAAGTCACCAACAGGTCGTAATCCGGCCCTCCGGAGCCTGCCGATTGGTATGCCAAAGTGGATGCGTAATAACGATCGCATACGACACTTATGCCGTTCTTGACCTTGTCCCTGATATCGTCGGTATGACATGCGCGATCGGCTACGAACAACAGCGCTTCCGCCAACTGGTTGTCGGTACCGCCGTCCCTCAGGAACCTGCCTATGCTCTCGTTGGTAGGCTCTGCGGTAGGGATCGCGTCGAATCCGTTGCTTTTGAGAGAATTGCAGATACCGTCGCGTAACGTAGTCTTACCGGAACCGTCGATACCTTCGAGAACTATGAACAGACCTCTTTCAGACATCCGTGAAAGAGTATGTCCGCCAGTATCTTAAAGTCTGGCATTCGACATTGGACGAAGTTCAGTAATCGTACTCGGCACACTTCTCAGTCAGACGCCTGTACATGGTGTTCAGACTCTCGATGTCCTTGATATCCTTGCGACACAGGTCAGCGAGACGCTTACGGAGATTGCTGTCGAAGGGGACACACAGTGCCTTCAGTTGGGATTCCAACTCGTATGCGAGATATTCGCCCTTGTTATCCCAATCCGTGAGGATGATTGCCCTCTTGTTCTGTTGGGATACGTATTCCGCTGCGCGCAGCGGTCCGCCCTCCCTTTGGACCATGAAGCATTCGAACTCGCCGATCAGGGGCTCCAATGCGCGTTTGTCCTTGATCCCCTCGATCAGGAGGACCGAATCACACAATTGGGAATCGATGTCGTCCAACACGGCATCGATGAGTTCCAAACGTTCGCGATCGTTCATTCCTTCGACTCCAGCCTCTCTGCGACCATCTTCGGATCACCGCGTACGAACACGGTCTTCTGCCTGCTGGTCATCCCTCTGATGACCTCACACTTGAATCCGGTGATGTCGTTCATCAGGGAGACGACCTCCTTGTTGGCACGACCTTCCAATGGAGGGGCCTTGACTCT
Organism: Candidatus Methanomethylophilaceae archaeon; assembly: GCA_017508065.1. Taxonomy (GTDB): domain Archaea; phylum Thermoplasmatota; class Thermoplasmata; order Methanomassiliicoccales; family Methanomethylophilaceae; genus SIG5. The sequence goes on along the minus strand of JAFVZR010000186.1, from coordinate 7,885 downwards.
GAAGATCAACATCTTCCTCCATTCGTCCACGCCTTCGGGACCCGTACGGTTGGACCTGGGGGAAACCAGGAGATCCACCTCGCAACCATTCGGAACAGTACGGATAATGTCGGATACGTTCATCTTCAATGCCTCTATGCAACCCGAGAATGATAATAGAATAGTAATGAAAGGTAAAAGAGTTAGTGAAGGCCGAGCGATACTCAGCTCTTCATGACTGCGACGAGGAATACTCCCACAGCCGCAACCGCACCGATCAGGACGGCAAGACAATCAAGGAGAGCCTGCACGACCACATCGGAGAATCCGCAGACCTTGAGTGCCTCTATGTCACTGAGTCCCGCGAGGTATACCCAAAGCACACCGACGACGAGACCGACTGCGAGGAGGATGAATCCGATCGTCCTGCTCTTGCCGGTTCCGAAGTACGCTGTGAAGATACCTGCGAGTACCATCACGAGTGCGAATGCGAGAATAACAACCGTAAGGAATGCCATGAACTCCATTCTTTTCAACTCCCGTGTCGATACTGCATATCGACTACTGAACGAGCGATTCGTGTACAGCGATTTATAACTTAGCTGATTTGAACGAGGGGGTTGTCGGAACGTAGACACTAATATCTCGACGTGGATTATGTTGTGATATGTACAGAAACGTCCGTCAAGCTGTTATCATGGTGGGTGGGATGGGAACACGCCTCAGACCGCTGACGAATACGAGACCGAAACCGATCCTTCCGGTAGCGGACAAACCGTGTCTTGGGTATCTCATTGATTCCTTCGTAAGAGGGGGCATAGAGGAGATCTACCTGGCATGCGGATACAGGTCCCAGCAGTTGATGGATGAGATCGGTGACGGTTCGGACAGAGGGATTTCCATCAGGTATTCATTCGAGGATGAGCCCCGCGGTACCGCCGGAGCGATCAAGCTCCTGGAGGATGAGTTGGACGACATCTTCGTAGCCGCGAACGGTGACGTGTTCGCGGACATCGACCTGAAGAAGGAGATCGATGTCCATATCGACAACGATGCGGATATCACGCTGGCACTTACACCCGTGGACAATCCGTGGGAGTTCGGTACCGCCGTACAGGACGATACGGGTAGGATAGTCAGGTTCCTCGAGAAACCGAAGAAGGAGGATGTCATCTCCAATCTGATCAATTCCGGAATCTACATCGTGAAGAAGGAGATGATATCGTATGTGCCAAAGGATCAGGAGTACGATTTCTCCAAGGACCTCGTGCCTCTGAAGACCGATGAGGGATTCAGGATCTGGGGACACCGTCTGGACGGGATCTGGTTGGATGTCGGAAGACGTACGGACGTCATCAAGGCGAACCTTGCGGTCGCAGGGAGGTCCGACAAGAAGAACATGAACTTCATCACCGAGTCCAAGACCCATGGCGCGCTGTATCTCGGCAACAATGCCAGCCTGACGTTCTCGGAGATAACTGACTCGTCCATCATGAGACGTTCGGCCATCGTCAATTCCACCGTCATAAGGTCGGTGATCATGCCCGGATGCATCATAGACGATTCCATGATCATCGATTCGGTGATAGGGGAGAACGCCGTGATCAGAAGAGGATCCACCATCAGGAACTGCATCATCGGTGACGGCGAGATCGTTCCTGCGAACTCCAACCTGGACGGGATAGGGGGTTCGTGAAATGGAATCCATGAGGATCGTGGAGGCCAATCCGTTCTTCTATCCGTTCAGAGGAGGGATAGAGCACAGGATGCACATAACATCCAAGCTCCTTGCGAAGAGGGGACATGAGGTCACGATCCTCACATCCAGACTCCCTGGTACTGAGGAGGTGGAGGAGACCGATGACGGTTACACCATCGTCCGCGTACCTTCGAGATACATCAACATCTACAATCCGCCCTATGTCATCAGCAGGAAGGTACTGGACACGTTGGAGGATATCGACCCGGACATAGTGAACTACAACTACAGGTGGGCACCGTCCTTCGACAGTGACGTATCCCACTATCACGGGAAGAAGGTGTTCACATACCACAACATGTGGGGCGAAGGCGTAGGTCTTACGGGCAGGATATCCGAGATCAACGATAACCGCTATCGCAAGAGACTGATGAGGTACGACCACATCATAGCAGTATCAGATTGTGTGCGCGACGACCTCATCAGAAGAGATGTGCCAGCGGAAATGATCACAACCATTTCCAACTGTTTGGAGACATTTCCGGAACTGTCCGAGGAGGAGGGTGACTTCATCCTCAATCTGGGACGTATGGTGGGTACGAAAGGGTTGGACTACCTCGTGGAAGCGATGAGGGATGTCGATTACAAGCTCATAATGTGCGGAAAGGGCCCGGAATCCAAGAGGATAGCCAAGATGATCAGGAAGTACGGCCTCGAGGACCGTATAGAGATGAGGGGCTGGGTCAGTGAGGAGGAGAAGGAGAGGTTGATGGGTACCTGCAAGTTCTTCGTCATGCCGTCGATATACGAATCATACGGAATCGCCGCCTCCGAGGCACTTTCCTATGGGAAACCGATAGTCTGTACGGACGTGGACGGACTACCCGGCAACGTGAAGGATGCCGGATACTACGTGAAACCGAAGGATTCCAAAGGACTGGCACATGCCATAAACGACCTCCTCGCCGACGAGGATAAGAGGAAGGAACTGTCGGAGAACGCACTGAAGGTCGTACATGAATTCACCTGGGATGACCAGATCTCCAAGATAGAGAAGCTGTACTCCTCGATACTGGACTCCACCCGATGTTAAATAGATGTGAATCCATCTACACTGGATGATAGGATTCGAGACCATATTCTCCGCACTCGTTGTGGTGACCTTACTTCTGGTACTTCTGTCCGTACCTTCAGCATTGATCACCCTGATTCATTCTTCCGGACAGTACAAGAAGTACACCCTCATGAGGTCGAGGAGGGGGGACGATCCCACCACGATCCCCAAGAAGCACCTTGTGGAATGGAATGCCGTGAAGACGGATGTGGGATACATCACCGTGCTCACACAGGAACTGGAGAAGCTCAGCGCTCTCAGACCTGCACTGTTCAACTCCGAGGTCTCCGCGATTCTCATCGTGATCCTGATGATCGTTCCCGGTTTCGAGAAAGGCGTGTTCATCCTCATGGCGGTACTGCTCGTACTGTGCCTGTTCGTACTCTTCTACGGATACAGGATCATGAAACGTTACGGGGAGGCGTACGTCGTCACCGCACGCAACATGTCCGATAAGGGCGACGATTCCAACGACAGCATGTACGTCTGAGCCGGCGAAAAGCAACTCATTAATATCCGCATCGGCGATTAAGGTAGTATGGCTACAGTTACACTGAAGACCAACATGGGAGACATCGACATCAAGATGTACGATGACATGCCCATCACCGCAGGAAACTTCGTCAAGCTCGTCAAGGAGGGATTCTATGACGGACTTACCTTCCACAGGGTCATCGCAGACTTCATGATCCAGGGTGGATGTCCCAACGGAACCGGAACCGGCGGACCCGGATACACCATCAAGGACGAGTTCGTGAAGGGACACTCTAATAAGAGAGGAACCATCTCCATGGCCAACGCCGGACCCAACACCGGAGGAAGCCAGTTCTTCATCAACCTCGTTGACAACAACTACCTCGACTGGGACAACAGGTCCACCCCCTACGCACACCCCGTCTTCGGAAAGGTCGTCAAGGGAATGGAGGTCGTCGACGCCATCGCTACCGTCGAGACCAACAGGAACGACAAGCCCCTCCAGGATGTCGTCATCGTCCAGGCAATCGTCGACGAGTGATGTCAAACCAAAGGGCCTACGGGCCCTGAAAACGATTTATTTTTCTTGAATGTGACCCATATGAGATGGTTTCCGCGTGAAGAGTTGAAGGACGAGGTGGATTCGAAGGACCATGCACTTCTGGACGAGGTCGTTGAGAGGATCCTCGACAAGGTCACCGCGACCACGGAGTTCGAGATAGAGTTGCAGATCCATGACCTCCTGTTGAAGAACGTCAAATATGTCGACAAGGAGAAGGTCACCGAACATACCATCGAAGGTCCGCTTCTGAACAAGAAGGCCGTCTGCGAAGGTATCGCGAAGGCGATGAAGTATCTGATGAACAAGAAGGGACTCAGATGCGAACTCGTACTTGGCAAACTGACCGAGGACACCAGCGTATACCATGCCTGGAACATCGTGCGCATAGACGGTTACTGGTACCATGTTGACGTCACTGCGGACATCGGCATGACCGACGGAGGGATCTATCGTTACGATTACTTCAACCTCTCCGACGAGGAGATCTCCGTGGACCATCAGATAATCGAATGTCCCGTGAAATGCCACGTGTCGAAGGACGGATACTACCATCGCAAAGGATTGGTCATGAACAGACAGGACGATTTCAAGAGGCTGTTGTCCGATAAGCTGGCACAAGGGGAATCGGAGTTCGTGTTCAAACTGCCGTCCGCCAAGGATGCCGACAAGGTGGTGCAGAAGATCATGGACAATGTGAACGAGGTCCTCAGATCGAAGAGGCACGGTTACAGACAGTACCAGATCAGTCCGAATTCCACGCAGTTGGTCTATAAGCTAAAGCTATGGTGACCTCTTCCTCCTCCAAAGACCCTTGATCTTGTCCAGGAATATGTTCAACCCTCCGCGGATACGTGAGGGTTGGGGGTCGATACTCGGATGTTCATCGACGACATAATCCTCCGGCAACAGGAACACATCATCGAATGTCGTCAGTGCAGTGTCCGATGACCCATTGTCCGGAACATCGATCTCGGAGAGCAGTATCTCGCTCAACCTGTTCATGGCAGGTTCGTATCCCGCATCCGCGGAACTCTCCAGATACCTTCTCGAATCGGCATCACCTATCTTCTCCAAGATCTCGTAGCACAGGAATGCCAATTCCGGAGAATCGTTGGCAGCCTCCTTGAAAGGATCGTGGACGGAGGGTGTCGAGTTCCAATCGATCTTATCGTTCATGACGAAACCGTGCAACCTGTGAAGCGCATCACGATCGCCGGAGACCACATCGTCTATGCATTTCTGCTGCGGGGTACGTCTCGGTGCCCTCGGTTTCACCACGGGAGTCTCGGGGACATCCTCCACTATGGGTTCGATCGGATCGATGGATGTGGACACGGATATCGGTTCCAGACCGATGACGTATTCCATGATCTGTTTTGCTGGCACATATCCAAGATTGGCCGATATGGTCAACCATTTGATCGCATCCGCCTTGGACTGCGGTACCCCTATACCGTCGAGGAAACACAATCCCAATCTGTATTGGGCTTCAACACTGGGTCTTTTGGCCATGGATGCCTTCAGGAAGTACTCGGCAGCCTTGCGGTCGCTCTGCTCCTCCAATATACCGTCGGAATGCAACCTGCCGAGGATCAGATTGGATGGTGCGGAACCTGCCATGGCCTTCTTCCTGACCATGTCCAATCTGCCCGGATGGGTGATTATGAAATCGTAGTCGAGGTCGAAAGCATAATCGACCTTTGATACTGGCACTGTCGCAGGGGTCTGATTCCTGCAGGCAAGGGAATGTCTCCTGTCGGCCTCACAGAACGGACATGTGGTCAATGACCCGTAGTAACGGTGCGCACAATTGCCTCTGCAAGGAACGGACGATTTCTCGTATTGCTCTATCTCTTCCAGGAAATCCCTGATGCCGGGCCTCATCGACGGATCGGAATAGCCTTCCCTGAACGTCCTGACGAAGAGTGCCTGTAACTCCAACGGGATGGCCTCCAACGGGACACCGTGCGGCGGAGGGGCAAGACCCAGATTGTTATCGACATAGGGGAAGGTGGGGGTATCGAACTCATAGGCGAACATTGGCCTCTGGCTCAGTTGACGTACGGGCTTGTACGCGAAAGGATGCTGGCCGTTCATCAACAGCCTGAACAGATGCACCGCCAGACTGAATATGTCGGATTCCCTGGTGAACGGCAACTTCACCTTCTTACCGTCTGGAAGCGATTCGTTCCTCCTCATCGCATTGCGGATCTCCAACGGGACCATCTCCGGCCTCGCCATGATCCCACCGTACGAATCGAAGATGAACGCATCCGTGTCCATCAGTGTGACGGTACGTCTCTTCACATCCACCCTTATGTTCGCCGGGTTGAAGTCACCGAAGACGAATCCCGCTTCGTGAACGTTCAGAAGGGCGATACAGAGGTTCTTCGCTATGGTGAACCTGACCTCCTGTGATACTGGCACATCCTTGCTCGACGTGGCGTACACACTGCTGAATGAGACGCCTTTCACACGCCTCATGACGAAACCCCTGAACCTGTTGCCCTCGAAAACGAGGTCCTCCGGGTATGCCATGTCCGGCGAGTTCTTCAGATCGGACTCCACCATCCTGGTCAGTTTAGCGAGATGTGCCTGCGTAGGGTTGTGATAGATCTTGACGACATGGTTAGGATCGCCTACGATACCGTAGATGGTTCCCTCTCCACCGCTATTGATCCTTTCCGACAGACGGTAGATTCTGTTGTCCCTTCTTCCACGGAGTTCGACCATTTCACCCTCACGCCAATCTGTAGACGCCGTTCGATTCTACGATGATGTCCGAACTGATTAAGACTTCCACCGCCTGATTGATGCGGTGGGTGGACCTTATGCTTCCGTGACGGATGCCTAATCTGTGCTCCGCCTCCGAGATCAACGGGATGAGGTGCATGGCACCCCTCTCCTTCAACACGGACAGTATAGCGTTGCGGATGTCCAGGAAAGAGGTGTGCATTATCGATCTGGGTCTCTTCCCTTCGGGCATGCGCCTGTACTGCAGGAAACGGTCGTACTCCTGTCCCGTCATCACATATGTGACGAACGGACCATCGTCCACATGGAAGAACTGATCCCTCAGTTCGGTACGCATCTCGCTCTTGGAGCGGGTGTCCTTCGGTAACAGTCTTCTGCAGATATCGATCAGGAGATTCTCATCCACGGGCGATTGGTCCTGGATCGCATCCTCTGCGATCTCGTGGAATGTGGTACCTGCGATGGCATCTATGACATCCCTATCGGGATAGAGCCACTCCTGATACGACACCAGACGCGGATTGTGCTTCCTGTTGACGGAGACCTTGCCCAATGCTTTCATGTAGTTGGCCTCGGCAAGGCACAACGGACAGTTGTGCAACTCCTTATGATAGAAATGTACGAGATTCTTCCTGCATTGTTTCAATGATGAATGATACTCTATCAATGCGGAATGCCATTCCTTCGATGTTGGACGATCCTTTGAAGAGAGGAACGCCCTCCTGAACAACGATTGCATGTTCTCCGGAAGTGAGGAGAACTTCGGAGCATAACTCGGGGCCATCAGGTGTTTCGATCTCGGATCGATGGAGGGTACGGTACCGCTCAGTATGTTGTCGCGTATGTTCGGCAGGACACAGTCATGTCCCGGACGGATCGCGCCCTGGTAAGGGTGTGCGCCGTTCATCAACAGTTGATAGATGTGTATGGCCAAGGAGAAGTTGTCGGTGGATTCGTTGAACGTGGGTTGCTTCAACGATTCCAAGGTCTTGCCTCCGGAGAGCCTCTTCGCTATCTCGGGTGCGAGATAGTTCGGCATGCTCACTATGCAACCGTAGGTCTTCCCGTTGTACGAGATGTGGTACGAGTCCGTGTCCACCAACTTCACGTGACCGGACCTCATGTTCACGAACATGTTCTTGGGATTGAAATCGCCGATCACCTGACCTGCATCGTGTACGGCGTTCAACGCACAACAGAGGTTGATCGCCACTATGACCCTGTGGGACCATGGCACATTGGAGTATTTTGCCCTGGAACCGATCTCGTAGATGGCGTTGATCGGATCCCCGCCGTAGATACG
>JAFVZR010000185.1 GCA_017508065.1 Candidatus Methanomethylophilaceae archaeon | reverse complement strand
GGACGTCTTCTTCGGAATGGGTAATTTGACCGATTTGACGATGCCCATAAGTCTGGGTTTGTTCAATGGTAATCTTACCTATTCCAAGTTCGTCAACAGCAAGTCCGTCGTCAACATAACCTTGACTCCGGGAACCGGGAACGGATTCGACGATTATGCGAGCGATTTCAATCCTGCCACCCTCCCTTGGAACTATCTTCTTGTAAAGGATACCGAGGTCAAGAAGACGTTCACACTCAGGTTCGCGAATGGTATCGATTCCTTGGGTGCACATGACTTCGATGGTTTCTCCTTCTATGACAGTGATGGGATCACACCTCTGAGCAATACCGTAGGGGACCTTTGCGGTTATGTGTACATCGGAACATATGACAGGATGGTCAGGCAGGCTGTGGATTCATGCGAATGCACCGTAAGTTTCGATGCCAACGGTGGAACCGGTACGATGGAACCTATCACAGTGCTCATCTTCGACAGGTTCTATCCGATTTGTACCTTCACCCCTCCATCCGGTAAGGCATTCCTGGGATGGGCTTTGACGTCCGACGGTGATGCGATCAAGACGTCCATCGGTGTATCGGAAGACACCACCCTATACGCCGTATGGGGTGAGAAGAAGGTCATAGTGACATTCGAAGTGGACGGAAAGGAATACGATTCCTTCGAGATCGATGCCGGTACCATAGTCACACCACCAAAGGATCCGTCCAAGGATGGATACGTCTTCAGAGGATGGTCCCCGAGCATCACTGTGCCAGTGTTGGATGACCAGGTGTTCACGGCAGTGTTCGCGGAGCTGTTCTCTGTCACGTATAAGGTCGATGGAAACATCATGGAGACCCAGGAGCATGCTGCCGGGGATTCCGTACCGGTCCTGGAACGGTATGTCAAGGAAGGATACACAGTATCCGAATGGACCACATCCGATGTGATTGTGGACGATGGTCATTTCATCATGGGTTCGAAGGATGTGACATTCAATGCGACATCCACGGTGAACAGGTACTCCGTGACCTACAAGGTCGATGGCGTACAGGTCGGGAATGCCGAGGAGTACGATTATGCTACGATCGTCACACTACGTGCAAAGTACGTGAAGGTAGGGTACGATGTCAGCGATTGGGAAAGCGACCAGGTCACAGTATCGGATGGCAGATTCACACTCGGTGCGGAGGATGTGACATTCGAGGCCACCAGCGTGCCAGAGGAGTACGAGATCTCATTCGTGTTGGCCGATGGAACCGTTGTGGAGAACATCATCGTGTCATATTTCGAAGTGATTGTTGCACCCAATGACCCAGAGATGGATGGTACGGACGATCTGACATTCAGGTTCGTAGGATGGGAGGGTTTCACGATCGGAATGGTCGCGACCCGTGATGCTACATTCACGGCCATTTTCATGGCAGAGCCCACATCATGTCCCGATCCCGTGAACGGAGATGTGACCTTCAATGCGGAAGCTGTGGATGAGATCCAGTTGGGGGCCGGTATAATGGGCGAGGTCATGTCCTTCATCGGAACGGGTTCATCCTCCCTCAGCATCCTGTTCAACCATGGTTCCATCAGTTTCGATGACCAATCCCTTTCGGAATTGGACGGTTCGGAGGTCATTTCCATCAAACAGGTGGACGATGACGATCTGCCACAGAACATAGCATCTCAGGTGAACGATCGCCCTGTGTTCGGAGTGATCGCAGGTGACGTACACGACTTCGGAGATGGAAGACTGACCATCAGACTGAGATACGACCTGGGTTCCAACGAGTCGGGTGATCACCTTGAAATCTGGCATTACAAGGCCGATGGTAGCAAGGTGAGCGAGGATTGCACATATGATGAGAACGGAGGATATGTCGAGTTCACGACCGACAACCTGTCCTACTTCGCCATCATGTATGTGGAACCGACCGACAACGGCGGAAAT
>JAFVZR010000184.1 GCA_017508065.1 Candidatus Methanomethylophilaceae archaeon | reverse complement strand
TCTTGCATATTCGGTTATCAAGAATGCATTGTACAAGGTCATCAAACTCTCCAACCCCGTCGACCTCGGTAAACACATCGTCGTACAGGGAGGTACTTTCCACAACCACGCGGTACTGCGTGCTTTCGAGAAGATATCCGGAGTCGATGTCACATGTCCCGACATCTCCGGACTGATGGGCGCATTCGGAGCCGCACTTGTCGCTAGGAAGAACTATGACGGTACGCCGACGGCCATGGTCACCCTCGATGAGGCCAAGGACCTCGAATACACGACCAGGAACGTACGTTGTAAGGGTTGTAACAACCATTGTATGCTCACGATCAACATCTTCGCCGGTTCCAGGAAGTATGTGAGCGGCAACCGTTGCGAGAAGGGTGCGGACAACCACGATTCCAAGGAGAAAGCACCCAACATGGTCGATTTCAAACAGAAAGTGCTCTTCGACTTCCCAGTATTGAGCGAGGCGGAGGCCACCAGAGGCGTGATCGGATTGCCCAGGGTGCTCAACATGTACGAGAACTACCCGTTCTGGGCCACGTTCTTCAAGGAACTCGGATTCCGTACCGTCATCTCACCGTTCTCGGACAGGTCGATATACGAACTGGGAATGGAATCCATCCCCTCGGAATCCGAATGCTATCCCGCGAAGTTGGCACACGGACATGTTCAATGGTTGATCGACCAGGGCATAAAGGACATCTTCCACCCCTGCGTGTTCTACGAGTACAGGGAGACCGATGCCGCTCAGAACAAGTACAACTGTCCGATCGTCGTCAGTTATGCGGAGAACATCAAGAACAACACCGAGGACATAACTCTCAAGGACATCAACTATCACCGCCCGTTCATCTCCTTCTTCAATGAGGATGTCGCCACCAAGCGTCTCGTCAGGTTCGTGAAGGATGTATGGGGAATATCGGAGGATGAGGCCAAGAGGGCATCCCATGCAGCATGGGTCGCACAGCGTTCCACAAAGGATGCGATCCGTGAGGAAGGCAGGAGATTGCTCAAGGAGATGGAGGAACGCGGAAGGAAGGGAATCGTACTGGCCGGAAGGCCGTATCACATCGATCCCGAGATCAATCACGGTATACCCGATCTGATAGCATCGTACGGACTGTACGTGTTCACCGAGGACAGTCTGCCTCTGGACCAACAGCCTACGAGACCCGTTCGTGTCGTTGACCAGTGGGTTTTCCATTCCAGATTGTACACCGCTGCGGAGTTCGTCACCAAGAGGAGGGATCTCGAACTGTTACAGTTGAACTCCTTCGGATGCGGTCTCGACGCCGTCACCACCGATCAGGTATCCGAGATCCTCGAACAGAGCGGAAAGCTATACACGGTACTGAAGATCGACGAGGTCAACAACCTCGGAGCCGTGAGGATACGCATACGCAGTCTCCTTGCCGCCATGGAGACCATCGACGACCGTTCCGACAGGTCGTCCTATGAGATGAGACCGTTCGAAAGGACCGAGTTCACCTCTAAGATGAAGGATGAGGGATATACGCTCATCTGTCCGCAGATGAGTCCCATCCACTTCGAGTTCATTCAGCCTATAATGAAGAGGTACGGATACAACTTCGTCGTCCTGGACAACGACGGTCGCAGGGCCATCGATACCGGATTGAAGTTCGTGAACAACGACGCCTGCTATCCTTCGATCATCAGTATCGGACAGATCATGGACGCAGTGCTCTCCGGAGAGTACGACACGGACAGATTGGCCATAGTGATGTCGCAGACAGGCGGATGCTGCAGGGCGAGCAACTACGTCGCATTCATCCGCAGGGCCTTGGCAAAGGTGAATCTGTCACACATCCCCGTCATCTCCATGAACTTCAACGGAATGGAGAAGAACGAGGGATTCTCACTCAGCAAGAACATGATCATCGATGCGACCCAGGTCGTAGTGTATGCTGACCTCCTGATGAGATGCCTCTATCGCGTACGTCCGTACGAGTTGGTCCCCGGTTCTGCCAACGAACTGCATGCAAAATGGAGGGACAGGTGTCTGGAGATCCTTCTCTCCGGACACGGGTTGAGGAGATTCAAGAGGACCTGCAGGGAGATCGTGAAGGATTTCGACGAGTTGCCCATCCATGAGGACATGGTGAAACCCAAGGTCGGAATCGTCGGGGAGATCCTTGTCAAGTACATGCCGTTGGCCAACAACTACCTGGTCGACCTTCTCGAGAGGGAGGGTGCAGAGGCAGTCGTCCCCAATCTGATTGATTTCTTCAGCTATGGTGTATACAGCAAGAGGTACAACGGTGAGTATCTGGATTTCGACAAGAAGATGATCAGGAGATCCGTTTGGGGTACAAGACTCATCCGTTTCATACAGAGGCCTGCCATGACAGCATTGGCCAAGAGCAAGCGTTTCAGCGTTCCGATGCACATCGAGGAGATCGGAGAGCATACAAAACCGATACTTTCCATCGGTAACCAGTACGGTGAAGGATGGTTCCTCGCTGGGGAGATGGTCGAACTGATCAAATCCGGAGTTCCGAACATCGTGTGTATCCAACCGTTCGCATGTCTACCAAACCATGTTGTAGGTAAGGGCGTCATCAAGATCCTACGCGAGATGTATCCCGAATCGAACGTGGTCGCGGTGGATTACGATCCCGGAGCATCGGAGGTCAATCAGCTCAACCGTATCAAGCTGATGCTTTCCATAGCTAAGGAGAACCTCAAGAACTCCGAACAGTGAGAATCCTAATCGGAAAATCATGTACATGTACACGATTTTCCGATTTATCAGAAATTCAATGAATTCTCATCCATAAGGAATTGGATCAATCCGATGAAAAGGATCCCATCGTCGTTATAGTGAGGTTTCATGCTATCGCCCAGGATTATGACCTTCTTGAACGAATCTCTGATCCTCATCAGTGGTCTGAGCTCCTGTTCCTTCTTATCAGAATCGTCCATCCTGAATACGGATTGGATATAGATGGAACGGCTACCCATCCTGGCGATGAAATCCACTTCCTGATTTACCAGGGCCATCTTCTCACCATCGTCCTTCCTGCAAGCGATCTCCCCCACATCCACTTCGAATCCGCGGGAACGTAACTCGTTATAGATTATGGTCTCCATGATCTGTGGACGATCGGACATCTGACGGAAATTGAGTCTGGCATTTGTCAATCCATGATCGACAGGATAGTATTTACTGGTGGATGATATGTGCTTGCGACCCTTGATGTCGTATCTTTTACAGATTTCGAACAGGTATGCGTCTTCCAGATAACCGATGTATTTGGTGATGGTGTCCTCATCAGCTCCCTTATAGCCTGTGCTTATCATCGTATTCTTGATATTGGTGACGTTCACCAAAGAACCGATGGATGATGACAGGACATCCATGATATTGTCCAGAACATATGGCAACCTTACATCCTTCCGTTCCTTGATATCGAGGAGGTACGTCGCATTCAATATCTGATCGAGGTATGTGGCCTTCTGTTCATCGGTTCTGAAGTGGAGCAATTCCGGTAATCCGCCGTATGTCAGATATTCTTCGAGAGCCTCATATCTATCGCCATCATATGCCTTGACATACTCCGAGAAGGACAGGGGACGGATACGTACCTCGTCTGCCCTGCCTCTGAATTCGGTGATTATGTCCGATGAAAGGTATTTGGAATTGGATCCGGTGACATACACATCCACATTGTGCATCCTCAACAAGGAATTCATCAACATCTCGAAACCGTTCGCTAGCTGTATCTCATCCAAAAGGATGTAGTGGATATCATTATCCCGGATATTGTCCAGGATCCACTCGTGTAGCTTTTCTACATCACAGTACGCCCTGTTCTCCAACGAATCCAATGCCATACGCAGAATGTGTCCATCATCCACTCCGGATCCACGTAGATGATCGTAGAACAACTCGAAGAGCAGATATGATTTTCCGCACCGCCTGACACCTGTGATTACTTTGATCAACCCGTTATGTTTTCTGGAAATCAAACGATCGAGGTATTTGTCCCTGGCATATATCATCGGATCACCAAATCGGAAAATTTTGTAATATTACATATTTTTCCGAATATATAAAAACACTCAAAAGTTAAAAATGATGAATACAACAAAGGTATGTGAACTTAATCGGAAAATCATGTACATATACACGATTTTCCGATTAGTATTTCACTTGAGATCCATCAAACGGGCCATCGTGTCACCGAAGAAATCGTTCCTGATCTTCTCGGATTCCCATTCCCTCTTGTCGATCTCCTCGATGAACCTCCTCATGGAGAACATCTCGTCATACAACGGGAAATCCGAACCGAACACAATCCTGTCCGGGAATAGGGACATCGCATCATCGATACGTTTGTGCAGCATCCCGATGTC
>JAFVZR010000021.1 GCA_017508065.1 Candidatus Methanomethylophilaceae archaeon | reverse complement strand
GTATCACCGGCGAGAAGTTCTGAAACCATAAACTCCCGGACGCCCGTCCGGGAGGGATTCCTATTCCGAAAACAGGTTACATGTCGACCGTTTTCGGAATCAGATTTTAATCACGTATAAAATGGTGAAATGAAGAGGTTTCACTCGAGTTTGACCAGACGGAGCTGTTCACCGATGGGACATTTGATGTCCGACACATCGTCCACGATGGAGAGTCTGCGTCCGTCGATGGCGTTGGCGGGGCAACAGAACTGATAGTTCTCGCATCCGATGTTCTTACATTTCCTCGCCTCGAATGTGACGGAACTGCCCATGGCCTGTTTCTTGGGGATGGCGGCTCTGAAGGGCTTCTTCTCGACCTCCACGACCCTGACCTTGGATTCGCGGATGGCACAGTCGTGGACCGTGTCCCTGAGTCCGATCACTTCATAGAGGGATCCGTGCTCCATATTGAAACAAACGTTCCTGAGCTTACACTCCTTGCAGTCGGTCAAAGGTCCCATGAAGTAGAACCTGTTGCCGATGCGTGCCTGTGTCTCGCCTACGATCGTTACCAATCCCATGAATCTCACTCCTTTCCGATTACGCCTGTGATGGTGGCTGCCTTACGCGCGGATTCCCTTGTCAATCCGTTGTCTCCGAGGATAGTGAATCTGTCCTTCCTTATTTCATGTGCGGTCGTAAGCGCTTCTATGATGTCCTCGTCGGAGATGCCCAATCCCTTGGCGTCGGTGGGTGCACCGATCCTCCTGAGGGCGGTCTTGATGGATTGCCAATCGCCTCCGTGGAGATACATCATGATGATCGATCCCACACCGCACTGTTCGCCGTGCATCGCAGGGCTGATCCCCATCCTGTCGAGGGCATGGGAGAACATGTGTTCAGATCCGCTGGTGGGTCTGGAGCTTCCTGCAACGGACATCGAGATTCCGGATATGATGATAGGCCTCATTGCGATCCATGTGCTCTCCTCCACATCGGGTTTGATGAGGTTCGCATTGTCCATGATCGTCATGGCCGAATGGAGCGAGAGGGAGTATGCGGACGATGAGAATGACTCGTTCCTCAACTTATGTGCATATTCCCAATCCTTGATCGCGGTAAGGTTGGATATGACATCGGCACATCCGGATGCAAGGGTCCTGAACGGAGCCTTGGATATGATCGCCGTGTCGGCGATGACCGCGATCGGTGTGGCCGCATTGATGGACTTTGGACCCATGTCCGCTTTGAGCGATGCCCTGTCGGATGCGATTCCGTCATGGGCTGCGGATGTGGGGATGCTGACGAAGGGTATGCGGAGTTCCTTGGCGACCAGCTTACCGAGATCGATCTTGCTTCCGCCTCCGACCGCAAGGATGAACTTGGTGTTGTTCTCCTTGGCGCATTCGATCGCCTTGTCGACGTTGGCTACCGTGGCGTTACCGGTGAGGTGCGTCGCGATATGATATCCAGCATCCACTAGGTGATCCTCAAGGATCTTACCTGCGGGTTTGAAAGTATGATCTCCGGAGATGATCATTCCGTTCGTTAGGAAATTGAGGTCATCGCATAGTGATACGATGTCGTCGAGGATGCCATGGCCGATGATGATCTTCCTCGGGAATTCCATCTCTCTCATCTTGTCAAAATCCATGTGACCAATCGTATTATGACGTACTGGTTATTAATGGGTAGGTCATATTCGAGGGTATGGAGGTCCTCATTCTGGTCGGAGGTCGTGTCGGTGGGAACACAGAGAGGCTGTGTTCCGAACTCGTCGGCATGTTCCCCGATGGTGTGGTTTCCAACCTTTTGAACATATCCAAGATGGACATCTCCCATTGTATCGGTTGCGAACGTTGCAAGGGCGGTGACGGTTGCATCCACGACGATGACATGTCCGTGGTTTTCGAAGCATTCGATAGGGCGGATGTCGTTCTCTTCGCTACGCCGGTGAGGTTCAACGGGCCGTCATCCATCATAAAGACGATGATGGATAGGTTCCAGGAACTGTGGAACGATGCCGGTGTCGTCGAGCACAGGAGGAGGTACATGGGCCTTCTGATGACATCCGGTTCCGATAACCCCAATCCAGATCCGTGTCTCAGGATATTCAGGTCGTTCTGCCTCTCCTTCGGAGGGGAATGGATAGGATATGTCCTTGCACCCGGTACGGATTCCGGAAGGACGGATTTCGGGAAGTACGCGGAATCGTTCTATGACACGATGGTGAACTCTGTCATCGGTCCGCAGTAGGTGAGCGTGAAGTCGTCCACATCGAACAATGCATGCCCACCGTACCCCAATCTTTCGATACTTTTTATGACTGGGTCTATGGATTTTCCGGTGAATGCGTCCTTGCCTTTGCTGACAAATATCGTAGGTATCACGCATTCGGTCAGCTCCTGTGCTTCGGATAACACATCTGGGTCATCGATCGTATGGTATGGTACGCACAATCTGTCGAAACTGCCGCACATCGTATCTATGATATCGTCCACCGATCTTATGTATGAGATGAGCCAGAGTCTCCTTCCTCTCAGTCTTATCTCCTTGATCAGGTCGGTGTTCAGGAATTTCCTGTCGAACGAATCCACATCCAGGATCGGTACGATGTCGTCACGTTGTGTGGATCCATGTATCTGGATCATCACATCCTTCATGTCCTGGTGCGATGACAATGAGAACGTTCCCGAGCTGAAGGCGACGCTCCCGCAGACGAAAGCGCCCCTTCTGCCCGAGATCGGAACGGCCTTCACAGACTCACATCTCTAACTGGAATTCGACGCTTGAGAGGAAGTCCTGTACGAACTCCTTCTCGAGGATGTTCTCGGGTTCCGCACCGGGGAGTACGGCTCCTGATACATCTACGATCCCCATGGACTTGAGGACGTGCATGTATCTGCTGATGATGCTTCCGTAGGTCATGTGTCCGTCGGGAGCACCGCAAGTAGCCACCACGGACGCTTTCTTCAATTTACCCATGTCCGGTACAGTCCCCATCTCCTTGAATATGGGGTACAGCCTGTCGATGAACGTCTTCATCTGTGCGGATTCGGCACCGAAGTATACGGGCATGGCGAAGAGGACCATGTCGGATCCCTTCAGTCTATCGATCATGTCGTTCATGCAGTCCTTCTGGACACACTTTCCGGTCTTCTTACAGGCCATGCAAGCCTGGCATCCTTTGATGTCGAGGTCGTTCACGTATACGGTCTCGGACTCGTAGTCGTACCTCTTGGCCATCTCGGAGATCGCATCGCAGACGACGGTGTCGGAACCATTCTTCCTGGGACTTCCGTTGATCATGAGCAGTTTCTTCATATCGGAGTGATGGTGCTTTTACGCTATATAGGTGCGTTCTGGAACATATGGACATGCCCCAGGATTAGTAGACTATATATCGTCGCTAAACTTTCCATATGCCATGGCTAAGAAATACCACTTCGGTGCCGTCAGATTGCTCGGATTGCTTGCGATCCTGTACGGAGTCACAGGAGTGATCACGGACCTCACTGGAATCTACGAGTTCGCTGATTTCACCGGGGACTCATTCCTGAACTGTCTAATTGAGACGTATTCTCAGACTGCGTTCGAGGTGATCGAGTTCGCGTACTATCTCATGTTCGTGATCTTCGGTGTCATCTACACATTCAACACCAAGCCTTCCATGAAGAGGGCCGGATTCAATCCCAAGGCCTACGCAATGGTCGGTTTTGCATTCATCTTCACCCTTCAGAACCTTGTGATCTTCATGATCGGATATCCGTTCGATTTCACGATCCCCGAGGAGTTCACTTGGGACATCGTCAAGAGCTACGTTATGAGTATCTACTGCACGGTCGGTGAGGTCCTCATGATCGTCGCACTGATGAACTATCTCAGGGGAGGGAAGGTCCTTCGTTCCTGTATGTTCATCGCATATGCACTCGCATTCATCTATGCGGCCGTGGACGGTCTCGTGGGTATCGAGGACCTCATCGAGGCTGTGAAGGTCTCCGAGGGTGGATTCTACGAGGTCAGCGAGCTCATCTACAAGGTATCCTTCGTCGCGATCACCTTCTTCCTGATGATGTTCTCCTTCAGTCACGACCGTATCGTGAAGATCAGGAAGAGATCCAACGATGACGAGCCCGCTCCCGAGAGGGAGTGAACCTCCAATCGAGAGGGGTTCCCCTCTCCCTTTTATCTTTTAAGAATGATGTGTGTGATGCCATGAGTGGACTCGGAGTCGTCAAAGGACGCGATCTTTCGAAGAAGGTACGTATCTACGATACCACGTTGAGGGACGGGGAACAGTCTCCGGGGATATCCCTCACTGTGGATGACAAGGTCACCATCGCACGTATGTTGGATGCCCTCGGTGTCGATTGTATAGAGGCCGGATTCGCTGCCTCCAACGAGGCTGACCGCAAGGTCTTCGTCCAACTGATGTCCGATGGCCTGAATGCCGATGTGTACACCCTTTCAAGGTGTGTGAAGGGTGATATCGATGCGGCCATAGAGTGCGGATTGAGGCACATCCATCTGTTCATCGCCACTTCCGATATCCATTTGAAGTACAAGTTGAGGATGAGCCGTTCGGAGGTCTTGGACAGGATCAAGGATTCAATATCCTATGCGAGGTCGAAAGGATTGGAGGTGATGTTCTCCTGTGAGGATGCCACCAGAACCGATTACGACTTCCTGAAGGAGGCCTATTCGGTCGCGGTCCAGTCTGGTGCGTCCGTCATCGACATCCCCGATACCGTCGGTGTCACCATGCCTGCGGAGATGTACGAACTGGTGTACGCACTCTCCAGGGACATAGGTGTACCGGTAGCGGCACATTGTCATAATGATCTGGGTCTTGCCGTTGCCAACACTTTGGCGGCCGTCGAGGCCGGCGCCGAGGTCGTGCACACCTGCGTGAACGGTATAGGTGAGAGGTCCGGTAACGCCTCCACGGAGGAGGTCACGCTGATCCTCAAGCTGATCTATGGTATGGATACCATCGACCTCTCCGGAATAGACAGGATCTCCAAGATCGTATCAAGGTACACAGGATACCCTGTCGCATACAACAAGCCCCTTGTTGGAAGGAACGCGTTCTCGCACGAATCCGGCATCCATGTACACGGTATCCTGAACAATGCCGCCACCTATGAGCCCTATTCTCCCGAGATGATCGGAAGGAGCAGACAGATCTCCGTGGGAAAGCATTCGGGTGCCCATTCCCTGAAGGACAAGTTGTCCGTCATGGGCATCTCCTTCCCGGATTCCAGTCTGGGCGATCTCCTCGAGGAGATCAAGAACCTGTCCGTCGGCGGAAAGGAGATCTCGGACATAGAGTTGGCCGCCATAGCGGAGAACCTGTTGTGGCGCGGTAGGTCGGAGGAATACGTCAGATTGGACGAGTTCGTGGTCCTTACGGGGAAGAACGTCACTCCCACCGCTACGGTCACCGTCACCGTCGATGGTGTCTCCAAGACCTGCGCGATGACCGGTCATGGTCCTGTCGACGCTGCAGTCAACGCCATACGTGCCGCGATGGACAACAGGATCTCATTCGAGGAACTGAGGTTGGAATCCATTACCGGCGGAAGCGATTCCCTGTGTGAGGTCACCGTCCTGGTGAAGGATACCGTATCCGATGGTCACATCTCGGCAGGTAAGGCCGTAGGTATCGATATCGTCGACACCACTGTGGATGCGTTCATGCAGGCGATCAACCGTGATTATGCAAGGAGCAGATGATACCGTGATCACGATGACATTGGAATCCGAATACGAGGAACTGTCCACCGCGGAGGCTGTGTACAGGGCCATCGTACCGGATGATGACGGTTATGTCACCACCCGTTTAGAAGGAAGGAAAGTGGTTTTCGAGTTCAAGGCCGAGAATGCAGGTCAGATGAGGTCCGCTATGGATGACGTTCTGGCCTGCATCAAGGTCTCGGAGGAGGCCTCAGGCATCGTCTCCGTTTCCGCTCCTGACCTTGACGGCGATCCCCTTCTTGAGTGACATCACCTCGTTCTTGATCAGGAGTGCACGGCCGGTGGCAAGGAAGTTGTCGTCCTTGTCGACCACGATGACCTCTTCCATGGGCCTGATGTTCTCGTCCATCTCCAGTACGAACTGACAGAACGCGTTCCTTCCGTTGGATACGAACGGAACGGAATCGTCGTTGACGGCCACACGCATGAATGGTGCGGGTACTTTCTCGAGGATCCTCTTGGCACCTTCGGGTTTGAGTGTGTAGAGTCCATCGGGTGCCCTGAGGGACAGGATATGTTCTCCGTCGGAGATGACGTTCCTGATCTTTCCGGTCTTCCTGGACTTGACGATATCGATCTTTCCGCGGAAGAGCGCATCGGCAGCCTCGATTCCGAACTGATAGTTGGCGATGGCCCTTGCCCTGATCTGGTCGGGGTCGTATGTGAGCTCTCCGTCCTCGGGTACATCGCATCCCTCGATGACCTCTTCGAATCCCATCTTCTCAAGGAAGTTGAATGTGAGTTCATCCATGGATGCTACTGTCTCCGCATCGGTGATCTCGGGGAACACGGACTGTGCGAGGGGATAGATCTCATCCAATTCAGCAGGGACGGGTCCGAACGGGGTGATGACGATGGGCACATATCCTGCACGTCTTGCCTTGTGGAACTCCCACTCGTATGCACGGGAGTATGGTTTGCTTCCGTCGGGGAAGACCGCTGCCTTGGATGCACTGGGGACGTAACGTTCCATGATCCTCTCCGCATGTCTGAGGAACGGAGGTCTGGCTCTGGTCTCGGAACCGGTGTAGAAGAGTGCACCGTCGCGTGACAGGGGTTCGGTCCTCTCCAGGAACTCGGTGTGGGATTTGAGTCTCCTCAGCGCGTCGAGCATCGCGGGGTGACCCCTGCATCTGATCTCGACGAGTTCCCAGAGCCTTCCCTCGTTGATGTACCTCTTGATGAGTGCCAATTCCTGTGTGATCTGGTACAGGTTGTGGCGTGCGAGGATCTTCGTCCTCTGGTCCTTGGTCATCTTCTTGAGGGACTCGAGGGTCTGTCCCCTGCATGCGGGACAGTTGCAGTCGAGGGATTTCATGTCGGCGAGCCTGTAGGTTCCGTCGATGAACATCATCCTGTCGTCGCGTGCGAACTTGGCGTAGGATGCGGAATCGAACAGGTCGCATCCGAGGAGTGTGGCGAGTGCGAGGAGCATGGGGTGTCCGGCACCGAAGAGGTGGACGGGCCTGTTGGGGTTGAGTCCTTTCTTGGATGCGATGATGACATCGACGAGCTCGGTGTACCTGTACTGCTCCATGAGGGGGACGACACCTCCGATGGGGTGGACGTCGATGTCCATGGTGGCCATCCTCCTTGCGCAGTCCTCCCTGAGGTCGGGATAGATGGAACCCTGTCCGACTCCGTTGATCATCATCTCGCCCTTCATGTCGCAGGCCTGCTGCAGCCTCTCGAGGGTGACCTCGATGGATTCGGCGGTCTGTTCCTTGGTCCAATAGGGCTCGGTGAAGATGTCGAGGACGGTTCCGATGTCGGTTCCGATATCCTTCTGGAACTGGACCATCTCCTCGTTTGTGACCTCGACCTCCCCGTACATGTGACTCTGGAAGGTTCCGGAGTCGGTCATGATGACTCCTTCGAAGTCCAACATCTCGTGGAGCCCTACCTCCAGGGCCTTCTCCCTGAGATTCTCGTTGTTCTTGATGATGTACGAGTTGGTGATGAGTGCCCTGAATCCGAACTCGTCGTAGAGTTCCCTGGGGGTGACGGTGAAGATCTTGGGGTTGACGACGGGGAGGAGCGCGGGGGTCTCCAGTACTCCGGAGCGGGTCTCGAACTTTCCGATCCTTGCCAGTCCATCTCTCTTTACTATCTCGAACATCGCGATCACATGATCCTGTTCTTGTTGATGTCCGCGTACGTCTTGGAGATGGCGTTCTTCACCAGGATGTCGGGGATGTCCTCGATGAACTTGGGGTTCCACTCGAGGGCAGGCCTTCCGATGGTGATGGGTCTGACCTTTCCGCTGTACTCGCATTCGCATTCGTCGGGCATGGGGGTCCTGATGTCGAGACCTTCGAGGATGTCGATCACGCTCTTTCCGTTGATGTAGAGCATGTCCTCGTTCTCGGTCTTCTTACCGATGTACTTGGAGGAGATGTCCGCTTCCTGCATCTCGTAGACGAGACCTCTGAGGTACTTCTCCATCTCTTCCCAGTCGGCCCTCCTTACCTCACCGGAGGTAGGCCTGCCACTGTATCTGTATTCGATGTCCAACATTGCCATGAAGGACTCTATCGCGCGCACACCTATAAAGGGTGGGGTTCGAACCATGGTGTCATTTCATCTTGGAATGGGTGATGCATCACTCATCCTGGTACATCGGGTCGGAAACCATGATCCACGCCTTGTAGATGGGGGCGTTGTGAGCGTACGTCACGAACCCGATGTTCATGCCGATGGTCACTATGATGTTGAGGAATGCGGGGTCGCCGTTGAAGAAGAGTCCCTTGAACGTCAACAACAGGTCCGACAGGTCATCGGCGATGGCCTGTGCAACGGAAGTGTCCTTGCCGTGATACTGCAGTATCGTCCTTATGTTGTCGACCAGGTATTGGGATATGTCCTTGTCCATCAGTATGTTCATCATCATGTTCAGGAGTTGAGTGCCATCCTGGGTCATTATCAACATCACAAGCGTTGCCACGAATCCGTCTAAGCTGTAGGTCTTGTCGTCACCGCACACCTTTTCGTACAGGTCGATGACCAATACCTCCACATTATCGACGTACCAGCTCCTGTCCTCCATGATCTGGCACACACCATCTATCGCTTCATCCAATACTTGTTTGATGTCCGTGTAGGTGGCATTGGGGTCGTAGGTGATCATCTCTCCGCCGTTCAGTAATGCTCCGAGGTCTATCCTGTACGGTGTGAAATCGTCCAGGAAGTACTCGCTCATCTGGGTCAGGTCGTGTGATGAATTGAATATGTCCAGTACCTTCGGTTTACGGGCATCATAGTTCTCATCAGCTGGGTCTGATAGAACTATGTCCTTACCGTACCTCTCGAACCCGAGTCCTTCGAACATGATCATCGGAACTATATCGCCGTAGATGATGATCGATTTGATGTTGTTGTAATCCGTAGAACGCGGATCCATCTGATCGGTTTCCGGATCATAACATATCGTAGTAGGTGTTGCGAACGTGTATGCATAGAGTCCGTGTTTGGTTAGGTTCACATCGTTACCGAGAGGTCTCTCACCTTTGGCGATGGCAGTGTCCAATATGCCGGCAAGTGTGTTGGCAACGCCTGCGCCACGGCTGAATCCCGAGATCCATAGTTTGACATTACCTGATATGTCATTATCATCGATATAGGTCAGCAGGAAGTCCATGACCTTCTTCTGCGAATCGTAGAATCCTTTGTGGTGGTTCTCCGAGTCCGTACCGTAACCGATCGTGAAGTTGCTTGCCCACTCGTTACCGTATCCGTCCCCTCTGATCGAGAGTGCGATGAGGGTGGTATCGTTCTCGGAATTACAGGTGATTTTCTTCATGCCTGCGACGGCACCGATTGTGTGTGTCTCCGCCATCATCTTGAAATCCTCGTTCGCATCGATGTTCTCGAAACCGAGTTTCGTCATGAATGCATCCGCATAGTAGTATTGATAGGGGAGGAAATCTGCGCTACCGAATGCGGAGGAGGCGAGACAGAACGATGCGGACATGAGGCTCCGGTCATACATCGACGAGGGCCATCTGAAGAAGTCGTCGGTATAATGACAGATGTGTTGGTCGAAAAATTGTGTGAACATGTACGTGTACTCGACGTTAAGGAACGCACCTTCTCCCCTGAACGGGACGTCCCCTGTGGGTTCAACGTATGGCGGATCATCGTCATTGGCGGGCGGGTCATCGGGGGACTCATCACCACTGAGGATGAGGTATGCTCCGACGGATGATGACAGGAGAATTACAACCACGAATGCAGCCAACCATGCACGCGAACTCATAGGACACCACCACTATGTCATGGTAATGATATATAAAACCGTGACATGGGTGATATCGTGTGCACCATCTATGGCAGATAGTGCGGGTCCATGGACCTCAACCAGGCCTGATACGTCTCCACGTTGTGGGCGTAGACGATGGTCTCGGCGTTCATCACTATGGTTGCGAGGGCATTCATGAGTTCCTCGTCTCCCCAGACCAATCCCCTCAGATTGAGGAGCAGGTCCGACAGGCGGTCCGATAGTTCCTCAGCCCTGTCGACGTATCCTCCCTCGGATATGAGGGTCTCCCTTATCTCGTCCTCGATGTATGCGGATATGTCATTCCCGTTGACGAAAGCCAGTGCCAGACCCAGAAGTTCGGTCTTTTCCATCTCCATGAATTTCGGGAATATCGCTTTGGCGAAGTATTCGATCAGACCTGAACGGGACTCTCCGCCGATGATCTCGAAGATCTCGGTGACGTCCTCCTGGAACATCTCCATGAATCCTTCGCGTCCACCCATCTTCTCGGAAAGACCCTTGAACAGGAAATCGAGAGTGAGGTCGAAGGACGTGAACCCACTGTCCTCATCGACGGAGATCAGTTCGTTTGGTTTGAGGATCTTGGAGATGTCCAACTTGTAAGGCTTGAAGGTATCCGTGTAGTAGGTGCCCATGTCCGGCATGAAGTCGACGGAATCATAGTTGCGCACAACGAACTCCTTCCTCTCCTCGAATCCTTCCTGGGTCATATCGGGGATGACGATATCGATACCGTACCTGTGGAAGTTACAGTCCTTCAACATCATCTTGGGGACCATGTCGCCGTAGTTGATGAACGACCTGATGTTGTTGTAGTCCTCGGAGTGGGGGTCCGGATAATCGTCGGTTCCGTCGTAGTACACACCTGCAGGCGTACCCATGGTGTACACGTAGAGGTCCTCCTTGGCAAGGTTCACATCATCACCGAACGGTCTCTCGCCCTTCGCCAATAAGGTGTCTATCTCGCCCGCGGTGATGTTGGATACCGCAGCTGCGCGACTGAATCCCGTGATCCATATCTTGATGTCACCGGTGATGTCCTGGTCGGTGATGTATCCCTTAAGGAAGTCCATGACCTTTGTTTGGGAATCATAGAATCCCTTGTGGTGTCCTTTGGTGTCCGATCCGTCGCCGACCAGCATGTTGCTCGCCCATTCGGATCCGTATCCATCCCCTCTGAGGCCCAATGCGATAAGTGTCGTGTCGTTCTCGGATTCGTAGGATATGGTCTTCTTCCCGATCAGTGCACCGATGGTGTCCAATTCGGGTGGTGAAAGGAAATCCTCGTTCGGTACGATGGAGTCAAAACCGATATCCTCCAGGAATTTCTCTCCGTTGAGGTAGAGCTTGTCGTTCACCCAATCGTCGGATGACGAGAATATTGTCCTGGCGAAACAGCATGATGCGAGTGCGAGGCTGTGATCGTACGCAGTGGACGGCCATTTGAAGAAATCGTCGGTGTAATAGCAGACATCCTCGTAGGTCTCGAAGTACAACAGGAAGTACGATTCGTAAGGCACGGTCTGGAATTTGTCGTCGCCCCTGTAGGGCACGACGTCCACAGGATCCTTCGGACCATCGTCGTCATCGTCCAATACGAACACGTACACGGAGAACGAAGCGATGACCAGCATCGCTGCCACAAGCAAGGATACGATTGCCTTACGATCCATATGCATCACATCCCCCATCCGTTTCTAGGATTTAACCTATATTTGACATATGGGTGATTTTGAATCACCATCGGTCAAATCTTTGTGCCGTCACGCACACATCTTCCTGCGGGAAGTCGATGTGCGCACGGCCATTCTTCCGATCTCTAGGTGTCGGAAAGGATCGCCGGTCGATCCCGTTGACCTTGTAGGACGGACAACGCACGTGCCAGTATGTTCCTGGCAGCATTGACGTCCCTGTCCTCTTCATATCCGCAGTGCGGGCAGACATGCATCCTGACGGAGAGGTCCTTCTCTACTATCTCCTGACAGTTCGAACATATCTGTGACGTTCCCTTAGGGTCCACGAGGACGATCGTGCGACCGGCGCTCTCAGCCTTGTCGCATATCCTCTTCCTCAGTACACCTATGGAAGCGTCGT
>JAFVZR010000183.1 GCA_017508065.1 Candidatus Methanomethylophilaceae archaeon | reverse complement strand
CTCACATGCTGTTCAAGATCTCCTCCACGATGTACATGGAACCCAAGACCCCCACTGCGGGTTTGGGCAACAGGACGATCTCCCTGGTCGAAGGGAAGGTCAGGTCTATACCCACTCCGCACCTACGGTTCTCCTGAAGATGCAATGCATCATGCCCGTTCGTAATCATGACATCACAGTAATCCGGGAGGTCGGCTCCGAGAACTGATTCAAGACCACGTGATTCCAAGTATGATTCCAGATCCTCGGAGCACGGACCGTCACCGCCATGATTGATGATGGATGCGGGGACCATGCCGAGATAGCCGTTCAACCACACCGTCAACGGATACGTCATGGAAGGTAATCCCTCGATACAGAACGTCATACCCTGGAGAGCCTTGGAACGGAAGGTATCACCCAGAATTGCCTCCTTTATCATTCCACGTGCCCTATTGCATATCTCCAGTGCCGGTGACGGGTCGACATTCAATGCCTCCGCCACGGCCTCGACCCATGCTACCGTACCGTCGATCCCGACAGGCGCTCCCATCGGGGATCTGACCGAAGGGATGCCATGGACGCGCTCCATGTACTCAGAAACCTCTTCTGCGAACTCAGGATAAACGATGATATTGGCCTCGGCACCGGTGGAGGAACGTATATCCTCCAGGGATGCACCGGCCCCTATCGCTGCAGTCATGGTCAGACCCATCGCTTCCAACAGTTCACGGAGATGGTCCAATCCGTGTCTCCAATCCTTGTCTGTCATCGGATATCCGATTATATTCACTGAACGGGGGATCGTGTCGCACTTCTGCGGGCCCACGGCCTCGATGATTCTTCTCAGGGTGGAATCGTAACTCTCGGGGAATCCCATGGAAATGAGAGTACCACCTAATGCGAATGCCTTGCCTTCCATTCCTGCATCGGATACGGACTTTCCATGATCGTCACCGATCAATGCCGAACCAGGGGAATCGATGATCACGATGGTATCTTCACATACCGATTTGATGACCTTCAGCGCATCGGTGACCTTCCCACTGCCACCATTTATGAAGTCATCCTCATCGATGTAAGTACAGGGAACGCGGGACTGACCCTTGAAGTAAGGTATCTGGAACCTGTTATCATCCGGCTTCTCTCTGGGGAACAACTGACGAACCAACACCATGTACCTGTTCCTGCAACCTGCAGGACCGTTCAACAACACACGGACATCCGCGATACTCTCCGCTGCCAGGACGGAGGCTGTGAATCCATCAGGAAGTATCATTCCACCGCCTCCATCCATCCGGCACTGGCGGGAGCCATCGTCTGCAACCACATCATCCTGATCGAGTTACCGTAACGGAAGACGTTCAGCTTCGACTTGTCTACCAGTATAGATGGAACGGATAATCCCGAAACCCTGTAATCGGTTATGACGAAATCCGGTTCCAATTCGGAACACCTCTCTCTGATTACCTTTATCGACTTGTTTAATGTGAAAGGACGTTCACTCTGATGATGCACCCTCTCATCATCCATCAGAGAAGGATCCAGGAACGCTTCCAGCACGGTGACATCCAACTCGTCCATCAACTCGCACATCCATTCCAGATTGGTCGGATCACGGCAACACACCACCGCACCCTTTCCCTTAAAATGATGTCCGTACTTCTCGATGCCTTCGGACCTCTCACGGGCCATCCTCTCACGTGCCGCCACAACGACATCATCCTTTCCGAGGATGCCTGCCACCTCGTCCATCCACCTCAGAGTCTCGGTCGTACCTGTCGGGAATATGTTCTCCAATGTCCTCATGCCATATCTGTCCCTGAGGGTATCCACGATGTAGTTCGTCTCCAGGTTGTCGTACAGACGTATGTTGAACATACCCCTGAGTACATTGCGTATATCAGAAGAATTACAAACATCGACCATCGAGGTGTTGATCTTCAACGAGAACACACCCAACAGGTCATTTATCCTGTTACGGTAGTCCGGTCTGTTGGACTTCTTGAAGGTGTCACAGACAAGGTTGACCATACCATGTACTGGCTCCACATCCGGATCCACTATGTCCATCAAAGCGTCCGTGACCTGGTTGTATCCTCCGAACTTGTTACCTGTTATGCTTCCGTCGGATTCCACGTACATTATGTCACATCCCTCGTGCTTCGCATTCATCTTACGGACCACTTCCCGTGAATCGTCACCGATGATACCGGTCACACAGGATGTTACGACTGCTATGGCGGGGAAACCTGCAGCCACCAATTCCTCTATCTTAGCTTCCAGGACGGAGGTACCGCCGAATATCGAATCGGAATCATCCATGTTCGTCGTGAACACGTTTCCGCTGTACGGGGTGGTACGGTAGACACGACTGTTCCTACCGTTGAAGTACTCCCGGTTCTGCGCATACGACATTATGAACCCGCAACTACGGGGACCATGGACGACCACAGCGATGTCCTTGATCCTGTTGAGGACCGCCATGGCACCATGTGTAGCACAGGAACCAACGACCTTCTTTGAATCGAAGAGGCAGCCCGGACACATCTCCAACTTCTCCTCCATTTTCGAAGTTCTCACAGGAATACCGGCAACTAGATCGGACATCTGTGCATCATCCAACGGTGACGGATACATCATATCGGAATCTGATTCCATGGTGGACAGGATGCAGTCTATAACCGCCCCTATTGCCTTAGCCGGATCTGAATCAGGATACAGTTCCATCAACGTGGATCCCCTGGACTCCGAATCCCTGAACAGTTCGGAGCGCGGGATCGTAGCAATTATAGGCACCCCTGTGGCCTCTGAGAACCTTCTGACCAGATCATCGTGTTCATTTCCACGTGAATTGTGGATCAGACCCATTAGCCTCGGTCTACCGGCATCGAAGTTACACAATCCCTTCATGATGTTGTTGGCTGCATAGATCGACATGAACTCCTCGGATGTCACTATCGCGACCGCGTCCGCATAGCGTTCCCTCATAGGGACTGCGAATCCTCCGCAGACAACATCACCAAGCACATCGTACACCTTCACATCAGCATCATTCCCTATACCCAAGTCGTCCAATGTCTCGAATGTGGTCAGTACACCTCTGCCTGCACATCCTATACCCGGCCTGGGCCCCCCAGCTTCGACGCAACGGACACCTCCTGAACCTACCCTGACTATGTCATCATAGGATACCGATTCCCTTGCACGCAGCATATCCAGGACCGTATCTTGTGCCTCGCCCTTCAGAAGGAGACGTGTGGAATCATGTTTGGGATCGCATCCGACCTGTACAACATCCAGACCATGGGTTGCCAATCCATACGATATGTTCGCAGACATCGTGGATTTCCCTATTCCGCCTTTTCCATACAAGGCCAGCTGGAATGGTCCACCCCTCTTCAAAATGCACACCTCCAGGCATGGAATAATGTGTCTGACTTGGAACAATATATCAGTCCTTTTTCTTTGCAAAATGTTGAAGGTGACAAGTGAAATCCTCTATTGGATGAATATGCCAACTGATGATATGAACATTATGCCATAGTGACTGCACGCGACAACTGTATTAACTCAGAATTCTATCTTGAAAACATCATGGTCAGACCCCTGCCGATTGGCGTCCAGGATTTCAAGAAGGTTCGTGATGAGGGATACTTATATGTCGATAAATCCGACCTGATCCCCCAGATACTGT
>JAFVZR010000182.1 GCA_017508065.1 Candidatus Methanomethylophilaceae archaeon | reverse complement strand
GTAAACGTACGAGGGCCAATAAGAGGAAGACTGCAGCACTCTTCGAATCGATCCCTTCTGAATTATCGAAGCACGACAAGGTCTTCAAAATCACGGATGTGGACAAGAACGGCAAGTTCGCCAACTATGAGGATCCCATCTATTGGTTGGAGGATTCGATGATCGCGAACCTGTGTTACAACGCATCTGCACCGAATGTAGCATTAGGGTTGAACAAGGACCTCTCCACAATGAAGATCTATTCCGGTGATACAGGTCTATTGGTGACCATGGCCATCGACATGAATGTCTCGACCGAACACGAGATCTATATCGACATCCTTCAGGATCGTCTGCATATCAACGAGGGTATGTTCGCTGAGAACGTCGTCGCTCAGATTCTAAGGAGCAGAGGACATAGGTTGTTCTTCCATGCGTTCTACAAAGGGGACGAGGATGGGAAGAGCAGTAAGAATCGGTCCGAAGTCGATTTCATGATAAGGTCCGGTAATAGGATCTCTGTTATCGAGGTGAAGACAGGGAGGAGTACGTTACACAGCTCCCTGGATCATCTGATGGATAGGTATGCGAAACATCTCGGACAATGTTACGTGTTACACACGAAGGATCTCAGAAAGGAAGGTAATCTGATCTATTTGCCGATATACATGGCAATATGCCTCTGAAATTGCATATCGTGATATGGGGGCCTCTCATATATTGCACAGATGTCCCCTATCGGAAGCGGGCGTTTCTGAACTATATAGTTAGAACACATAAGTTATCCTTTTATAGAAGTTCTAAAATATTGGTGTATGTCCCGAGAACTCGTATTCTCGGATAAACAGAAGTGATGTAAAGATGGCTAAGAAACAGTTCAAAGCAGAATCCAAGCGTCTTCTCGACCTTATGATCAACTCCATCTACACTCACAAGGAGATCTTCCTTCGTGAGCTTATCTCGAACGCATCCGATGCGATCGACAAGATGAACTACAAGGCTATCGGGGACTCCTCCATTGCAGTCTCCGCCGCAGACCTCAAGATCGACATCAAGGTCGACAAGGAGGCCCGCACCATCACCATCTCCGACAACGGTATCGGAATGACCGATGAGGAGCTCGAGAAGAACCTCGGAGTCATCGCACACAGCGGTTCGCTCGATTTCAAGACATCCCTCGAGGAGGGTGCCGAATCCAACATCATCGGACAGTTCGGAGTGGGATTCTATTCATCCTTCATGGTGGCCGACAACGTCAAGGTCATCACCAAATCCTTCGGAACCGACCAGGCATACTGCTGGGAGAGCAACGGTGTGGACGGATACACCATCAAGGAGTGCGACAAGTCCGGATGGGGTACCGATATCATCCTCCACATCAAGCCCGACACCGAGAACGACGATTACTGCGAGTACCTCGATTCCTATCGTATCCAGGACCTCATCAAGACCTATTCCGACTACATCCGCTGGCCCATCCACATGGATGTCGAGTCCGGATCCTGGGCGGAGACCGACGAGACCGACGAGAACGGTGAGCCCAAGAGGGAGTACGTCACCACCGTCGAGGACAAGGTCATCAACAGCATGGTTCCCGTCTGGCAGAAGAAGAAGTCCGAGAAGGCCGACGAGGAGGCCAAGGAGTTCTACAAGTCCAAGTTCCACGACTTCGAGGATCCCCTCTCCATCGTACGTGTCAACGCTGAGGGTATCACCAGTTACAAGGCGATGCTGTTCATCCCCTCCAAGGCACCCTACGACTTCTATTCCAGGGAGTTCTAGCCCGGACTGCAGCTGTACTCCAACGGTGTCATGATCATGGAGAAGTGCGCGGACCTCCTCCCCTACTGTTTCCGTTTCATCCGCGGAGTGGTCGATTCCCCCGACTTCTCGCTCAACATCTCCCGTGAGATCCTTCAGCACGACCATCAGTTGAAGGCCATTGCATCCAACCTCACTAAGAAGATCAAGAACGAGCTCGCGAAGATCCTCAAGGACGACCGCGAGAAGTACAACGACTTCTACAAGAGCTTCGGACGCCAGCTGAAGTACGGAATCGTGGACGAGTACGGAGCACGCAAGGACCTGCTCTCCGACCTCCTAATGTTCCACTCATCCAAGAAGAACGAGCCCGTCACCCTCGACGAGTACATCGAGAACATGGCCGTCGGACAGGAGAAGATCTACTACGTCGCTTCCGACACCGTCGAGCACGCAATGGCACTCCCACAGACCGAGACCGTCCTCGACAAGGGATTCGACATCCTCTGTATGACCGAGGACGTGGACGAGTTCGTCATGAGGGGAATCGGACAGTACAAGGAGAAGGAGTTCTGCAACATCACCACCGATGATCTCGGACTCGAATCCGAAGAGGAGAAGAAGGAGACCGAGACCAAGCAGGAGGAGTCCAAGGACGTCCTCGAGTTCGTCAAGGAGGCACTCGGCGACAAGGTCAAGTCCGTCAAGATCTCCAACAAGCTGAAGAACCATGCAGTGATGCTCTCCAGCGAAGGTAACATCTCCATCGAGATGGAGAAGTACTTCCGCGGAATGCCCGACTACGACGGATCCATGAGGGCACAGTACGTGTTGGAGATCAACGCGGACCACCCTGCATTCGCAGCATTGAAGTCAGCCGTCGAGAACGACAAGGACAAGGCAGCCAAGATGGCCGAGATCATGTTCTGTCAGGGTCTGATCATCTCCGGTCTGCCCATCGACGACACCGTCGGATACTCCGACAAGGTCTTCAGCCTGTTCTGAAACACATTATCAAGATCCCATCGTCAGTGGTGCGGTGGGATCGAACCATATTTTCTGCGATTCGACGCAATGGCATTATCCTCTCGCATTGATTCATGTTACATCGAGATCTATGAGACATTTCGATGTTAACACACATGGGGTTCCTGTGTTCGGTATTTCGGAGCTGTTGCAAGGTAATTAAAAAAAATTTAAATACTATAATTATTATGAAAAACATAATATTGTGATTGTGACACCATGTTATTGAAATTCGAAGTATCCAATTTCAGGTCATTCAACAAATTACAGGAATTCTCGATGTTCGCAGGGGATTCCCGTAACAATCCCGATCACATCACCAAGATCAACAATATGCATGTCCTGAAGAATGCGGTGTTCTATGGTGCAAATGCAGGGGGTAAGACCTCCCTCATCTCCGCCATGAGCATCTCGCAGGAGATCATCCTCTTCGGTACCAGATATCCCAACGAGTACAGAGAGATGTATTGCCGTACCGATTCAAAGAACAAGGGGGTCCCCTCCCACTTCGAATACATGTTCGAGTACATGGGAGCTTGTTACTTCTATGGATTCGACATCATTCTCTCGGAATGTAAGGTCGTAGGTGAGTGGCTTCTGACGTACGATCCGATCAGAGATAAGGAAGAACTCATCTTCAATCGTGCTCCCTCATTCGAACTCGGGACCAGATTCACGGATGAGGAATCATCAAGATTGAGGATCTACATCGATGATCTCTCAGAAGCTCATGATCTCCTTTTCCTAACGGAGATGAGTAAGAAGAACATCAAAGGCGATTCCAATCTGTTCGTGTTCAAGGAGGTGTTCTCCTGGTTCGAGAACAACCTCAGGATCAACATGCTGTCCACTACAGGTAAGTCTGAGTATTTCAATTCCGGAAGATTGATGGATGCTCTCGGTACGGACGTCACCGGTTTCGAACTGGTGGATCTGGACGATAAGGAATCCAGGAACTATGACAGGATCCTCCGTGATGTGGAGAATATGCTGAACCGTTCCGAAAGCAAGGAACTCGTCCTCCCGGGAGCATATTTCCGTAAGGAAGGTAACGACATCGTGATCCAGGAGGTATGCACGCTCCACGATTCGTCCGATTCCCACTTCCATTTCGAAGAGGAATCCTCGGGAACGTTCGAAGCCCTGAAACTGTTACCTATTCTATTCATGAAAGGTTCCGATATGACACTCATCTTCGACGAATACGGATCAAATATGCACACACTCATGGCATACAGGTTCATTCAGCTCTTCCAAAAGGAGAATGAGGGGTTGAACAATCAACTATTGGTGGCTACGCATCACACATCCCTCATGTCATTCGACCTGTTCAGACGTGATGAGATCTGGTTCGTGGACAAGAGGTGTGGGGAATCGGAACTCTACTCCCTCGAGGAATTCGATGTGAGGTTGGACGGAAAGAGGCTGGACAAGGCATATCTGGAGGGTAGGTTCGGTGCCCTTCCCGTATTCAAGGATGTATCATGAAAGAATATGGTTCCGACCTCAACGATAATCCTGATGTAACATCTGTGGCCATCGGACATCGTACATCTAAAAGACCGATGGAGAGACGCAGAGGAACAAGGTCTGTGATACGTTCATATTTCCTTGCATTCGAAGGTATGACCGAGTGCAGATATTTCGAGATGATCAAGGATCACAAATCAGAATTGGGTATACGTTCCGATATCGATATTGTCAACCTTTCCCGTTACGATCAGGACATGGGCAACAGTGACAACAGATGGATGTTGGATGCTATGAAGGAATATATGCATCTGGTAAAGACTGGGGAATATTCCGTCTATCTGTTTGTTGGGGATCTGATGCAGCAACTGTACAGGCATATGATCGGAGATCCCGACAGGAAAAGAATGTTCACAGATCCGTATCTCAATGCCCTGAACAAAAAATCATTGGTCGGTAGCGTGAATGCAATCGTAGGGAAGTTACAGAAATCAATTATCAATGATTTGAAGGACACCTCCTGTGTGTCAAAAGGTTATGTGACGGATCTCTATGG
>JAFVZR010000020.1 GCA_017508065.1 Candidatus Methanomethylophilaceae archaeon | reverse complement strand
TCTTATCCATGGGGCCTCCATGGAAGACAACCTCAAGCTCTGTCTCTGCGCTTTCGTCCGCAACAGGGGAAAGACCGTATTCACGGAGAGTCTGTTGCTTATGGGTATGTCCATGGACCTTCGCTGGATGAGCTATTCAGATGCGAAGGCCGTTCTCAAGGCGATGTTGTCCCAGGGACTGTTGGAACGTTCCGGCGACATGATCCGTGCCGCATTCGACGTGTCCGAGATCGACGTCCCCGTGGCCTATAGGCCGTCAAAGGATCTGATATCATCCTGCGTGTCCGGAAACGTACCTCCTGTGCCAGCACCCGCTCCTAAGGCGGATCCGGTCCAGAGTGACGTCACAAAGAAGATTACCGGCGAACCCGAGGATCTGATGCCCGTTCTAATGCAGAGGGCCGTCGATGCAGGCATGCAGCGTAAGGATTTCATGGGTCAGAGCAACAGTCTGTCCAGGAAGTTGGGGATCTTCATTGAGGCTGCCGCACTCTTCGTCCTCAGGGACAATGGTGCGGACGTATCGGACCTCACGGACCGTGTGTACGAGTCCGTGAGGAGAAAATGAAAAAGGTGTTTCATTCCTTCTTGATGAAGTTGGCCAAGGTCATCGTCTTGTTGTTGGTTCCGCCACCGATGGCTCCACCGCCCTGGACGATCTCGGTCAGCTTGACACCGAGGGCCTTCTCGATCTTCTTGATGAGCTTGTCGTCGGGTGTGAGGTCCTCTGCTTCGACCTTCGCGATGATCCCCTTCTTCTCACCGATGGACGCAGCGAACTTCTCGATGTCCATTCCCTTTGCCTCGCGACCTTCCTTGATGACATCCCCGTATCCGATGACAAGCTGGATGCGGTCCCTTCCGTCGGCGTAGATGTTCTTGGGGTTCATGCGTCTCTCACGTCTCTCGAGCCTCTGCTGGAGGATCGCGGAGGAGGGCCCAGCGGGTGCGTTTCCGCCTCTTGCGTTCCTGTTTCCCTCTCCGAACCTGGCGCAGTTGGGACAGACGTTGAGGTTTGTACCCTCAATGTATACCGGTCTGGTGGAAGGCACTTCCTTACCACACATTTCACACATCATGAACTATCCTATGAATTATGTGGGATATAAGCTTGATTGAATTTCCGAGACCCAGATGGGATTATTCGGGATTCTCGGATCGGAAAGGTACATCGTGCTCCGACATATGTCCTTAGCCAACCCTTAAAAACACGTGCGTAATAGTGTGTGTCGTGACAGACAGCGAGAACATCGGAGTTAGTGAGACCGAATTCGAGCTCAGAGAACAGATCAGGAGTCTCGAAGAGAAGAACGTCAGGCTCATGGAGGACCTTCAGGCAGCAGAGAACGACAAGCGTCATTGCGAAGGCGAACTCTACAGGGTTCAGAAGGACCTCGCAAGGCTCAGGAGCGAACTCGAGAGGATCAAGGCACCGCCACTGATCGTGGCAACGCTTCGCGACCTCCTTCCGGACAACCGTGTGTTGGTCAAGAGCACCACTGGTCCCGATTTCGTCGTAGCCGTTTCCGAATACTGTCCTCCCGAGGATCTCGTCGTCGGTGCGAGGGTCGCCCTCAACAAGCAGACCTTGGCACTCATGAACGTACTCCCATCACCGTTCGATCCCGTCGTCAGCGGTGCGGAGATCATGGAGAAGCCCAAGGTCACCTATGATGACATCGGAGGACTGAAGGAC
>JAFVZR010000181.1 GCA_017508065.1 Candidatus Methanomethylophilaceae archaeon | reverse complement strand
TATATGAGCGTATGATCTCCGTGTTCTCCAGGAACAGCGATATCATAGACTTCAAGGTGGATGTCATCCTTGACGATAACAACGTGATGATCTCCATATTTGTCACTGGTAAGCTCGCTGACCTCAAGACTTTCTCTGCAGATCTGACCGCTGTAAGGGGTATATTGAGGTGCAAACTCACCTTGGTGTCACCGAGCAAGGCCAATATGCATCATATCGGTGTGCGTAAGTGATCTTTTCAAAACGGCTAAATACCGTCGCATCATCGATCGTATCATGGGAAATATCTGGCACGATATGAATCCGAAGAGGATCTCCCCCAAGGACTTCATGGTTGTTGTGGAGATCACCAAGGGAAGCAAGAACAAGTACGAGTTGGACAAGGAGAGTGGGCTCCTGATGCTGGACCGTGTCCTTTACACCTCTACGCACTACCCTGCGAACTATGGTTTCATTCCAAGGACGTATGCCGACGATGGTGATCCTTTGGATGCACTGGTACTGTGCTCGGAACCCATCGCCCCGATGACCTTGGTACGTTGCTATCCCATCGGCGCCATCAAGATGATCGACAACGGTGCCAACGACGAGAAGATCATCGCCATCCCGTTCGGCGATCCCACCTACAACTCCTACAAGGACATCTCCGAGTTGCCCAAACACATCCTCGATGAGATGGCACATTTCTATACTGTGTACAAGCAGTTGGAGAACAAGACCACTGCGGTCGATGAGATCATAGGTTCGGATGAGGTGTACGATATCATCCAGGGTACCATCGACAAGTACAAGGACGAATTCTGTTGATCAATAAGATTTGAAGGAAGGGGTGACCCCTTCCATTTTCCAACTCAGAGCTCGGATATGGTATCCTTGAGCTTCTGGGTCATCTCCTTGGGCTCGCTGTAGTCAGCAGGGTCCATGGGTTCGCCGAAGACCACGCGGATCTTCCTTCTGGGTATGCTGAAGAACTTGGGGTACTTCTTGTGCCATGGGAAGATCTCGAAGCTTCCGTCGATCCTTACGGGGAGGATCTTCCTTCCGGTCTGGAGCGAGAGCTCTGCGGCTCCGGTCTTGAACGGTAACATGGACCCGTCCCTTGAACGTGCTCCTTCGGGGAAGATGAACATGATGTACTTCTCGTCCGTGAGACATTCCTTCGCTCTCTGTGTTGCGGGCAAGGGGTTACCGAACCTGTCCACGGGGATGGCACCGAACACTTCGAACAGTTTGCGTTCCACCTTGTTGTCCATCCTCTCCTTCGCTGCCATTCCGGAGACGCGTGTGTAGTCGATCCTTCCGTCAGCGGCGTTCAGGATCCAAAGGGGATCGAGATAGGATGCGTGGTTGGCGGAGACGATGTAGTTGCTTCCGTCCTGCGGGATGTTCTCCAGGCCTGACACCTCGAACCTGTATGGGGTGGAGAATCTCCTGGTCCACTTCCTGAGGGTCTTTCCGGTGGCTGCGTTCCTGGGTGTCGGGTACATGCTGAGGTCGATCTCGGGGTCGTCATCGACCGTAGGCCCTTCGCCGTTCATCATCCTCCACAGGTCGCCCACGGTCTTTGCCGTACCGAAGGCTCCGCCGAAGTCCAGATTGTATCTGGATTCGATGTCGCACTTGATGTTGAACAACGTGATGGAATCAAGACCCAGATCCTCGATGAGTCTGCTGTCGGAGGTGATCTCCGCATCGGGCTTGTAC
Organism: Candidatus Methanomethylophilaceae archaeon; assembly: GCA_017508065.1. Taxonomy (GTDB): domain Archaea; phylum Thermoplasmatota; class Thermoplasmata; order Methanomassiliicoccales; family Methanomethylophilaceae; genus SIG5. The sequence continues at coordinate 4,741 of JAFVZR010000181.1, read as the reverse complement.
TTCCTGATCATGGAGCAAAGGCTGTCCTCGGACTTGTCCTCATCTTTGCAATCTACCTCGACCTTCTTGGCAGGTGTCGTGACGATCATGTTCCTGAGTTCGAAACGTTTGATCTTCCTTACGGATGTGAGCGGGATCTTATCGATGAAATGTACATCGGAGATGTGGTACATGGAAGCCGCCTTGGCGGAGATGTCCATCAACATCCTCCTTATCTCGGCCTGACCGTGTTCGGAGTATTCCCCTTTCTCCACGAAGAGGTGGATCTCATCCCAACCTTCCTCGGCCTGGATGCCACAACAGGCGAGCATGTACTTGTTCTCGGTGGCCTTGTTGTAGTATTCATCGACATCGTGTGCGGACACCTTCTTTCCCGTACGGAGGACGATGCTCTCCTTGATCCTTCCGATGATGTGCAATTTCTTCTTGTTGTCGATGTATCCCCTGTCACCGGTACGGAAGTACTCTCCGTCGAACGCGGCTGCGGTGGCTTCGGGGTCCCTGAAGTATCCCTTCATGACGAGTTCGGATTTGACCTGGATCTCTCCGATACCCTCATCGTCGATGTTGGCGATCCTTATGTCGATGATATCGACGGAATCTACGTATCCGGAGTATCCGTGCTTGTCACGGTCGTCCACACCTATCGCACAGATCGGGATGTTGGTCTCGGTGGTCGCATAGAAGTTGATCCATTCGAGCCCCATGTTCACGAGGAACTTGGTGGTGCTGTCCTTACAGGGTGAAGCACCGGTGACGAGCGCCTCGATGTTGCATCCGAGGAGTTTGGAGTAGATCCCTTTGAAGAGTTTACTTCCCACCTTCTTTCCGGTCTTGCTCCTGATGAATCCGGACACTCTGAACATGTTCTTGAACAACCAGTTCACGAATCTGCCCTTCTGACGGATGGCTTCTGACGCCTTCTGTTCCATGATGTCGTATACCGCTGGAACCGTGAGGAAGTATGTCGGGTTGAACTTGTGCAGTCCTTCCAGGTAACGGAGGGGGTTGACGTCCTCCAGGAACTTGATCGTGGCACCGTTGATGTATGCGGTGGTGACGGACATGTATCCCGCGACGTGGTTTATCGGAAGGACGTAGAAGAACGTGATGGACTCGATGGGCTTGTCCTGGAGTCCGCAGATCTTACTGTCGATCTCCACTCCGCGAAGGATGGAGTGATAGGTGAGCTGTGCACCCTTCATCTTTCCGGTGGTACCGGAGGAGAACAGGATGAGCATGACGTCCGTGTCCGGGTCGACGGTGTGTGTCACAACGGTCTCTGGGGTACCGTCGACGTGTGCCGCAAGTCTGTCGTCCTTGTCGAGTTCGAACAGCATCTTGCCTGCCTTGAACTCCTGACTGAAGGATTCGATGATCTTCGGCGTGGAGATGACAGCGCATGGGTCCGCGATGGTGATGAGCTTCTCGATCTCCTCGGTGGGGAGGGTGTTATCGATTAGTGCGCATGTGATACCCATGTATGACATCGCGTGGGAGAAGAAGAGGTAATGCGGTGATGGGGGACCGGTGATGGCGACCCTGTCGCCGGGGACGAATCCGCGAGCGGTGAAGTCCCTGATGATGTCCATCTCGAGTTCCCTGATGTCGTTGTAGGTGAGGTTCAATTCCTTCCCGGAATCGTATGCATATACCGTGGAGGGGTAGGGGCCGAGTGTGTCGAACACCTTGTCCCATACTTCGACGAAATCCTTCTGTGTGAAGTGCACCGATCTGTCCTCGCAGATGGGCTGATGCACGATTACCTGTTCGTTCGTATTGCGTGACACAATCGAAGGAATGATTCAACCGTTTTATTGATAGTGGTCGTTCGATCGTGGAATCGTATCATTCCTTTTGTTTTTGGAAGAATTGTCCACTTAATCGTGTGGCTCTTAATCGTATTCGACGGTTGTCGTATATGATATTCGTTGGAACGTGGATTATGTTCCGTTTTCAGATATCGGACCAGTCGCTGGGTAGGTAGATTATATTTAAATATTTCCATATTTTCGATTAAAATCCTACTTGTTGACTGGTCAAATATGGTTTCGAATTACGTGATTTGAAACAATTGTCATAGGGATTGTTGTTTATTGTCCATTCTCGGGATTTTGATTTTTATACCTCATGCGGATAGAAGACTTGATAGTCATGTCGAACCTAACCGATAAGATCGATAAATTCTTCAGGATCACTGAAAGGAACTCTACGATCCAGCAGGAGATCAGAGGAGGTATCATCACCTTCTTGGCAATGGCCTACATCCTCATTGTCAATCCGAACATACTCAGTAGTGCAGCGGCGGGATATTCATGGGAGGCCCTCTTCACTGCAACAGCCCTTGCAGCGATCATCGCCAGCATTCTGATGGGTGTCTACTCCAGATTCCCTGTCGCATTGGCACCGGGTATGGGTGTGAATGCGTTCCTTGCCTATACCATCTGTCTTGGAATGGGATTCTCTTTCCCTCAGGGCCTTATGGTCGTGTTCATCTCCGGAATCCTGTTCCTTATCCTGACCGTCACCGGCCTTAGGGTGAAGATCCTTGACAGTATTCCTGGATCAATGAAACTTGCAATTTCTGCAGGAATCGGATTCTTCATTGCAGTCGTCGGATTGTACAATGGTGGAATCATCACTCACGGAAATGGATCCGCTCTCACTCTCGGAAACATTGCCGATCCTGGTGTACTTCTATCCATCTTCTGTGTGTTGGTTACCGTTGCACTCTGGTTCAAAGGATGGTGGGGCGCAGTCATCGTTGGAATGGTTCTCACATGGGCCCTCGGACTCATCATGGGTGCCATGGATGTTACTTCCGTTCTTGTATTGGATGGAATCTATCTGATCCCTCAGTGGACCTCTGATGTGATGTCATCGCCCGACTTCTCGTTGGTATTCGCATTGTTTACTGACTTCGAGATGTTCGAGAGTTCCATGTTCGTGTCATTCATTGCAGCGATCGTTTCCCTGTTCGTCGTCGATATGTTCGATACTGCAGGTACCTTGATCGGAGTCGGAACCGAGGCAGGAATGATCGATAAGGACGGACACGTCATCGATGGAGAGAAAGCACTCGCCTGTGACGCTGTCGGAACCATCGCAGGAGCACTCGTTGGTACCTCGACCACCACATCCTTCATCGAGTCCACCACCGGAATCGCAGCAGGGGCAAGGACCGGATTGATGTCCGTCGTAGTCGGATTGATGTTCGTCGTTGCATTGTTCTTCAGTCCCTTCTTCGGAACGTTCACCTCAGCTTGTACCGTCGGTGCGCTCGTACTCGTCGGTATCCTGATGATCAAGAGCGTCAAGAAAATCGAGTGGGATGATCCTGTCATCGCAGGAATGGCATTCGTTACCATCTTCCTCATGGGACTCTGCGGATCGATCACCGATGGTATCGCGTTCGGTATCTTCTTCTACGTTCTCGGAATGGCCATCACTGGAAGGGTCAAGGAGATCACCCCTATGATCTGGGGACTCACTGTCGTCTTCCTCGTGTACTTCTTCGTGAACGGAATCGTCATTCCCAACGGTTGGATCTGAGCAGTCGTTCGGATGATCTTTCAAACTCCTTAATCTCCTCCTTCGGGAGGATCCCTTCTTTTCTGAACATCATATCTAAATCCTATCGATTCGATTACATATACATGAGCTACATCGACGGGATGCTGGAGTACAACAAGGAATTCGTTCGTAACAAACTGTACGAGGAACATCAATCCTCCAAGTATCCCAACAAGAAGGTGGCCATAATCACCTGCATGGACACACGTCTCGTGAATCTCCTACCTGCTGCGCTGGGTCTTAAGAACGGCGATGTCAAGATGATCAAGAATGCCGGTGGAATGGTGTTGCACGCATTCGATTCGACCGTCAGATCGGTGATCGTCAGCGTATACGAACTGGGCGTGGAGCATGTCATGGTCATAGGGCACACCGATTGCGGTGTATCCAACGTATCCCCCGAAGGTATAGAGGGGCTCATGATCCAGCGCGGTATCAAACAGGAAGCTATCGATATGGTCAGGTACTGCGAGGTCGATCTCGAGAAATGGCTGAAGGGATTCGATTCGGTGGAGACTTCCGTGAAGGACAGTGTCAGACTGTTACGTAAGCATCCTCTGATCCCTAAGGATATCACCATCACCGGGCACATAATCGATACCGTCACCGGTGAATTGACCGGAATCGATGTAGAGTGAGGGGGAATCCCTCACTCGAATGCGAACAGTTCGGAAAGGTTGTTGATGGATTCCTCATGGCCCTGATCCGCAGCGGCCTTGAACCATCTGTAAGATTCTTCGGCCGATCTTTCCACACCGTCACCGTTGTAGTACAGGATGCCCATGATGTGTTGGGCCTCCATGTTCCCGTTCTCCGCGGATGCCTTGAAGAGTTCCACAGATCTCTCCAAAGACTGTTCCACGCCCGATCCGCTCCTGTACATCCATGCGAGTCTGTACTGTGCCGAAGCATACCCCTCGTTCGCTGCCAAGATGTACCATTTGGCCGCCTCCTCGTTGGAGGCATCGACACTCTGTCCGAACTCGTACATCATCCCCAGGTTGTATCTGGCATATTGATTGCCCTGTTCCGCGGCCTTGGTGTACCATTCGAACGCCTTCTCGTAGGACTGCTCGACACCCTCTCCCTTGTAATATGCCAGACCGACGTTGCACTGGGCATCCGCGAGTCCTTGTTCCGCGGCCTTCATGAACCATTCGAACGCCTC
>JAFVZR010000180.1 GCA_017508065.1 Candidatus Methanomethylophilaceae archaeon | reverse complement strand
GACCTTGTGCATCAGTTCGCGTGCGAACTCGGTCCTCTCGCAACGGTCCTTCCAGGTCTGTTCATCGATGCGTCCGGCACCGTGCTCACGGGTGGCCAGCTCTATGGCCGCATCGTAGGATATCTCGGCGATGTCGTCGCGTGACATCCACTCGGTCTCGTAGGAGAGCACATGCTTCCACGAGGGATTGTCCAAAAGCTGACGGTGCTCCTCCAAGGTATGTGCCCTCAAACGGTATCCCCACTTCTCCGGCTCCTCGAAGATCCTGCTTCCAGGGTCGACGAAGGGCGCGAACGGGGCGTTGTATATGAACAGGTCGTCATCGCGGCCCACCAGTGACCAGAGCCTCTCCGAGGCCTTCGCACTCAGCATGGCGGACTCACGGTCCTGATAGGGCAATCCGTTCATGTAGAACAGATCGAACCTGTTGCACCCGTTCTCGAAGGCTGCCGGGAGGGTCTTCTCGATCGCCTCGTTGGTGTATCCCTTACCGAGGGCCAATCTGACCTTCTCATCGTGTGAATCGGGAGAGAACTCGATCGACCATCCTCCCTCGAAGGTCTTGTCGATCTTCTTGAAGTACTCAGGGGTGGCACCGTTGAACAGTTCGATGACCACGTGGTTCTTTATGCGCCTCTCCTTGCATGCTGCCAGGAAACGGTCCGCGTAGTCCATGCTGTGCTGCCTCAGGTCACCGACGATGAACACGGGGGTGTCCAGATACGACTGTATTATGTCTATATCCTCTGCGAGCTTCTCAGGACTCCTGTAGGCAGGTGCCTTCCTGCAGACCACCTTCCCGTTGGCATGATGGGATCCCCCGCATTCCGCACAGTTGATGGAACAACCCCTGACGGTGAACACCGATGTCAACGGAAGCTTGTCCCAACCATACCACGGAAGGGCGCCCTTGATGTCCATGTTGCGCATCACGCACTTGATCATGGTACCGTAATCGAACTTGATCTCATCCAATGATTCGAGAGAGTACGTCAGACCGTTCTCATGAATGTGCCCGTCATCGTCTTTCCACGTGAGGTTCGGCACCTTGGAGAGGTCCCCTCCCTTCTGAAGGGTCTCCATGAGCATGACCGTGGGGATCTCCGTGGTGTCCCCGCGCATGACCAGGTCTATCTCGGGACGCCTGATGAGCTCCTGGTGGAAATACGACGATGTCAGCCCGCCGAACTCCACTCTTGAGTTCGGATGGTACTTCTTCACTATCTTCGCAAGCTCTATGGCTCCATGGGCATGGGGCATCCAGTGAAGGTCGATTGCGAAGACATCCGCATCCAAGCTCCTGATTCTCTTCTAGACATCGAACTTGTCACTGTCCAGCATCTGGACAGCTATGTTTGCAATGCGTGTCCTGAATCCAGCGGCCTCGAGATGCGAGGATATCGTCATGAAACCCACTGGATACATCTCGAACACGGGAGATGATGGGATGACATCACTGACCGGTCCGTAGAATATGGGTTTCTTACGGAAATCGTAGACACTGGGCGCGTGCATGAAGATAATGTCGTATTTCAAAGAATCACTTTCCAAAACGCCTTTTACGCTGTTGATATGTCCTTATGGCCCTCAGCAGGTCGATGTACCTGAAACCTGGCCAATACACATCGGTGAAATACAATTCGGAATAGGCCATCTGCCAGAGGAGGAAGTTCGACAACCTCAGTTCACCGGAGGTGCGGAGGATCAGATCCGGATCCGGCAGACCGCTGGTGGACATG
>JAFVZR010000179.1 GCA_017508065.1 Candidatus Methanomethylophilaceae archaeon | reverse complement strand
GGTGTTTCCGATGAATTTGTAGAAACCGTACCTCTTCAGATGTCTAGTATAGAACCTCACGATGAATCCGGTCGTACAGGCAGCGAATATCGTTCCTTCACGCACCCCCTGCAGACATCCGAAGAACATCAGTGACAATGAGCCAGCGATCAGAATGTTGATGATATCGAACATCACCTTGACCTTTCCGAACTCCATCTTGGTGCGGAATGCCACGAAGGATACCAGGTACTCGGCGGGCATCACGGACACGTTCGCAGCCAGTTCCAATGCAATACCAAGTGACAGGGTGATCGATGACAGGAGGATCGACAGCCACTGCATAACGTATGTGTCAATGACTATTCCGGAGAAGAGGTGAGCGAACACGTCACAGAGCGTGCTGAATATCACAACTGTGATGATCTGGGTCAGATACTTCGGCTTGTAAAGGCGCCCCATGATGAGGACACCAAGTATCAGGAATATGGTGTTCACGAACATCGTGGTGACACCGATGGAATATCCGGTTCCAAGGTTCAGTACGAACGGTATCGACTGGATAGGGGATGTCCCCAACACTGCCTTGGTGGAGAACATGACACCCAGGGACAGGAAGAATAGTCCCGCCAGAAATGTCACGATCCTTCTGTACGGATGATTGCCTAAATCCATGATTTTGATCGAAATTTGTCGGATATATATTCTAAACCGTCCAATTATAGTGTTTTTTCAATCAATGATTCGTACATCCCGCCCCTCGAAGGACGAGGGTCACAGAGGGGACATGGATGAACACCATGTTCTTTACCCTCATACACCCAGCGATCCGACGGATGATGGACGACACATCCGCATCCATGTGGCTACTTTACATCTATACATGCGCGCGCGTTTCTAGAACGTTTATATTATGGAATCTCTTAAGGGGAGTTCAATTACCGTTGGTGATTCAACAATGGCAGAAAAAGTTACGATTTCAGTCATCAAGGCCGATGTCGGTTCCGTTTGCGGACACACCAGGCCCCACCCCTCCATGATCGAGAAGTGCAAGGAGACCCTTGCCGATGCTGCAAAGCAGGGAATCATTGAAGACTACTACGTCACCCGTGTTGGAGACGACATCAACCTGTTCATGTCCCACTACAAGGGCGAGAACAACGAGGAAGTCCACAAGCTCGGATGGGACTGCTTCACCGAGGCCACCAAGCTCGCAAAGCAGATGAAGCTGTACGGAGCCGGACAGGACATCCTGACCGACGCATTCTCCGGAAACATCAAGGGAGCCGGACCCGGATCCGCCGAGATGTCCTTCGAGGAGAGGCCCGCAGAGCCCATCATCTTCTTCATGGCAGACAAGACCGAGCCCTCCGCATACTCCCTCCCCCTCACCAGGATCTTCCTCGACCCCTTCACCACCACCGGTCTCGTCATCGACGCGAAGGCCAAGCAGGGATTCGACGTCGAGATCCATGATGTCATGGACCACAAGAAGGTCGTCATGTCATCCCCCGAAGAGACCCTCAGCATCCTGTCCCTCCTCGGAGACACCTCCAGATACGCGATCAAGAGGATCACCAGCCGCGCAGGAATCGGTCCCGCAGCAGTCGTTTCCACCGACAAGCTCAACATGACCGCAGGAAAGTACGTCGGAAAGGACGACCCCGTCTGCATCTGCCGTGCACAGAGCGGACTCCCCTCCGTCGGAGAGTACCTCCAGGTCTTCATGAACACCATGCTGGTCGCTGGATGGATGAGAGGATCCCACTACGGTGCATTCTACCCCTGCTCCCCCGACTACTCCACCCCCACCTACTTCGACGGACCTCCGAGAGTCTGCGCACTCGGATTCCAGCTCTGCAACGGAAAGTTCCAGGGACTCGAGCCCTACGGAACCGTCGGAGACCACCAGCCCGTCGACTTCTTCGCCGGCGACGAGTGGAACTACGTCCGCGACAGAGCAGTCAAGGCGAGCAAGTTCATGAGGTCCATGGGACCCTTCATGCCCGCAGTCCTTGGACCCGAGGAGATGGAGTACACCTCCAGGCCCGCAGTCCTCAAGGACCTCACCAAGAGGCTTGAAGACCTTGAGTGAGCTCAAGACGCCCGTTGTGGTCATCAACTTCAAGGCCTACGCCGAGGTCGACGGTATCAAAGCCGTCGAACTCGCGAAGGTCTGTGAGGAGGTCGCGAAGGAGACAGGCGTGTCCATCGCTGTCTGTCCCCCCGTGGCCGAACTCGGTGCAGTGGCCAGAGCAGTGGATATCCCTGTCCTGTCCCAGAACATCGACCCTTACAAGCCCGGATCCGCGACCGGTTGGATGACACCCTCCATGGTGAAGGCCACCGGTGCAGCGGGATCGTTGATCAACCACTCCGAACACAGGTTCCAGGACGACGTCATCGGTCAGTGCGTCTCCATGTGCAGAGAACTGTCCATGGTACCTCTGGTCTGTGCGGAATCTGTCGAGAAGGCGAAGAGTGTCGCAGCGTTCTCCCCCGATTTCATCGCGGTTGAACCTCCGGAACTCATCGGCGGTGACATCTCTGTCACTTCCGCCAACCCCAAGATCGTTCAGGATACCGTCGATGCCGTCAAGGCCGTCGATCCCAAGGTCAAGGTGCTCTGCGGCGCAGGTGTAAAGACCGGAGAGGACGTCAAGAAGGCCATCGAGCTCGGTGCGGAAGGAGTCCTTCTCGCATCCGGAGTGGTCAAGTCCAAGGATCCCAAAGCGACCCTCTTGGATCTCGTTTCGGGAATCTAACCGATTAACGTTAACTAACCGCTTTAATACAACGCGCATGGGATCGATTCCCATGCGCGTCAACCCCACCCTTGTGTTTCTATTACTTCTGTTCCTGATCCCTTTCATCGCATCCGATTCCGACGGAAGAGTGGAATTGGACATGGTGTGTCCAACGGGATCCGAAGGATTCACCATCATCAGCTATGACTTCGACGGGACCGACCTCAAAGGCTGGTCCGTATCCGACGGAGAAGGTACGATAAGCTTCAACGAGAGCGTATTCATCGGCCCGATGGAATCCGTCACTGTGATGTCCCAGACACCGCCAGATTGGATGCAGTTGGAATCCTATGTGCTGTATGGTGAATCGGGGATCGTGAACGATGGGTTCAATCTCAACGATAAAGGAGACGAGATCTACCTTAAAGACCCGAACGGAAATATCATAGAATCGTTCTGTTACGGCGATTCAAAAGACCCAGATCCATTCCAAAAAAT
>JAFVZR010000178.1 GCA_017508065.1 Candidatus Methanomethylophilaceae archaeon | reverse complement strand
GTCACTGGTGATGTCCCCTCCGACATATGCGGAGATACAGGGCATCGTAATGACTCTGGCACTTTCGGATACGTTCAACCCGCTATCCTTTCCGACCAAATCAGACGATATGATTACTGGCACATACGGTTCCTCCCTGATAGGGGTGGGATCCACACCTGCGAAGAGGTGTTCCATGGTGGTGTTACCTGCGATGTATACGGATTCTATCACCCTATCGCTGGCACATTCTTCGATCATATCATTCATGGTCCTTAGGACCAACTCCCTGAGTTCCTGCGTACCTCCATCCGCAGCATGTTGGATCCTTGCAAGCACATCATCCCCAAGGATCTTCTGCCCATTGACATCAGAGGATGATGCGATACATTCGCCAGTGGACATGTCGATGAAATCGGCAGCCACGGTGGTGGTACCAATGTCCACTGCAAGACCCAGACCTCCGGACATCGGGGAAAATTCACCTATGTCGGACTCCATGTAATCCACTGCGGCGATGACCTTGGAAGTGTCCTTATCCGGAACAATGACAACCATGTCACGATCCACGTACGTCACACACGCAAGAACGCGGTCACCTGACACCCCATCGATCTGGACGATACAACGCCCACACCTTCCAGTCCCTCCGCATGGCGTAGCTATCTGTACACCAGCCATCTTAGCAGCATCCGACAGACTCGTACCTGCTTCAACAATGACCTCTTTACCCGAGGGAAGGAACTTTACAGTGAAATCCATGATATCCCTATCAATTTGATGATATATAATCCTCACAAAGGTTTTTAGGATATCCTAAATTTTATATACTATCTAGACGATAGAGATACTACGGATGAAAAATCCGACTTCCCGCCGAGAGTTACCAACAATCTTTGCCATGAGTATGATGGAACTTCTCCCAGCGAACGACGATAAGTGACTACCACCTCTCGGCGGGAAATATACCTTGTATAATTCGCACTTTACGTCCATAGAAGAGCCAAATTTAATAATTTGATGAGACTAAGGGATTTCGATGAGGATTGCCGAATACACGGAGATCAATACCGTTACATGGGACAATGTCCCATCCTGTGTAGTCCAGATGGCAGGATGTAATTTCAGATGCTGTTTCTGTAACAATCGCAGAATAGTCGATATCAAGGAAGGGTTTCTTTCCACATCCGATGTCATCGAGAACATAAAGAACAACACATTCGCAGAGGGCGTCATCATCACAGGCGGAGAACCTCTGATCAACTGTGACCTGTACAAATTCCTCAAAGAGATTAAAAAACTCGGCAAGTGGATCAGATTAGTGACCAACGGTTGCGTCCCCAATACCTTGGACGACCTGATTGGCGCCAACCTCATAGATTTTGTCAGCATGGACATCAAGGCACCGCTGACTGCGGATGAGTATGCGATGAACACCAATGCGATATGCAACATGGAGAACATCGAGAAGAGTATCAAGGTAGTCATGGACTCCGATGTCGACTACGAGTTCGTGGTCACGATAGTGCCGATACACATCACCAGTACGGATCTCGAGTCGATCTGTTCATCGATCAATGGTGCCAAATGCCTCCGCCTCAACCAATTCGTCCCAGG
>JAFVZR010000177.1 GCA_017508065.1 Candidatus Methanomethylophilaceae archaeon | reverse complement strand
GGGTACGGGATCCTCACCGTCCATGATGGAACGTATGTCATCCAGGGGCAACCCGGCCTTACGATACCTCACGATCGCACAGAGGTCCTTCAACTGCTCGGGGGAGTACGACCTGTAACGGTTTATGACGTCGACACGGGACGGCTTCAGAAGACCTATCTCGTCATAGTAACGTAACGTGGCCATCGAGACCTTGCCCAACTTGGAGAACTCCCCGATCCTGTACATATAGTAGGGATGCCGTGGCAAGGATATCAACCCTCGGAGTTTCAGGTAACCTGAGGGTTTTAAAATAACGGGATTGTGTTTAATGGATGGGGGTCGTCCCCACCCATCATCAGTCCAACGGTACGAACTTGTAACCGTAACGGATGATTCCGCCGGGTCCATCGGAACTGATCTTCCTCAGAACTGCGGTGACCCTCATACCGATCCTGACCTCATCGATGTCGACGTCCACCAACTGTGCGGAGATCTTGACACCGTCATCGGTCTCCACCATCACGACCGCATAGGGTTTCAACTTGTCCGCGAAACTGGGGGCGTCGTAGACGATGGAGTACGAATATACGGTACCGTCACGACAGATGTCGTGGTCCTCCATGTTGTTGAGACTCTCCCTGCGACAGATCGGACACATGTTACGCTTGGGGAAGAATATCTTCCCGCAACAGGGACATTTGGATCCTTCGAGGTTGTACCTTCCGGGAATCTCCCTCCATTCCTTTGCTACGGATGACATCAGATCGCCTCCAATATGCTGACGGTGACAGCGGAACCGATTCCTCCGACGGACTGCGCGAGTCCATACTTCGCACCATCGACCTGTCTCTTGTCCGCCGAACCTCTGAGCTGCTCGGTGATCTCTACGATCTGAGCAACTCCGGTGGCTCCGATGGGATGTCCGCGGGCCTTGAGTCCTCCGGAGGTGTTGACCACCAACCTGTTTCCGAGTGCCACTTGTCCCTCGAGAACAGCCTTACCTGCCTTTCCTCTCTCGAAGAATCCGAGGTCCTGGAGTGCCATGATTCCGGATACGGTATAGTTGTCGTGCACCTCAGCGACATTGATGTCGGATGCTTCGATGCCTGCGAGCCTGTAAGCGTTCCTTGCCGCTACGGAGGTGGCGTTGTACCTTGTGATGTCGTCCCTCTGGAAGAGTGCGAGCGTATCGCTGGCCTGGGCCACTGCGGAGACCTTGACATAGGAATCGGTGTACTCCTTGGCCTTGTCCAACGGACAGATGACGACCGCTGCGGCACCATCGGAGATGGGAGCACAATCGAACATTCCCAACGGGGATGCGACGGGCCCGGACCTGAGGACGGTCTCGATGGGTACGGCCTTACGGAACTGTGCGTTCGGATTGAGCGCACCGTGTGCATGACTGTTCACAGCGAATGATGCGATCTCCTCCCTGGTGGCGATACCGTCATGGATCATCCTATTGGCGATCATCGCATGCAGGGAAGGGAATGTGACACCCATGGATGCCTCCCATTCCGCATCGGCCGTGGAATCCAGGATCGCGTTTCCGCTGGCATCGTCGAGGTCGGTCATCTTCTCCGCACCGGCAGCGAGTACGACATCATGCATACCGGAAGCGACGGCCATGACGGCCTGCCTGAATGCGACCCCTCCGGAAGCCTCTCCCGCCTCGACCCTGACTGCGGGGACGCCGTTGGTGCTCAGACCCGAATAGTCTGCGATGAGTGCATCGATGTGCTGCTGGTTGACGAAACGTCCTGCGGACATGTTACCGACGAACACACCGTCCACCTCGGAACCGGTCATGTTCGCATCCGCGAGTGCCTTGATACCCGCCTCGATACCAAGGGTCCTGAATGATTTGTTCCAGAGTTCACCGAACTTGGTGACTCCGACTCCGATTACTGCTACATCCCTCATCCTATCACTCCGGAAGAACGATCTTCTCCTTGTACACAGCGTACTTGGCATAATCGATCTCTACGGTGTTGGCCATCCTCTCGGCGACCGTCTTTGCAGCGCCCCTCTTGAAATCCTTGATCGCATCGGTGACGGTGATGTCGAACGCGTCGCTTCCTGCTCCGGATCCATAGGATGTGACGAAGATCCTGTCTCCGGGGTTTGCGACATCCAGGACTGATGCCAGACCGAGTGGGACGGCACCGCTGTACGTGTTACCGATGTAGGGAGTGAGCAATCCTTTCTCGATCTGCTCGGGGGTGAATCCCAACTGAGCGGCCACCCTTGTCGGGAACTTTCCGTTGGGCTGGTGGAAGATGGCGAACTTGTAATCCTCGGGAGTCGTGCCCATCTCCTCCATCATCATCTTGGCAGCGGAGGTGATATGTCTGAAATATGCGGGCTCACCGGTGAACCTGCCTCCATGACTCGGATAGGACTGACCCTCCCTCCTCCAGAAATCCGGAGTGTCCGTGGTGAAGCTCATGGTTTTGTTGATCTTGGCGATGATGTTCTCGCTTCCGATGAGGAAGGCTGCACCTCCGGCGGATGCGGAGTACTCCAAGGCATCCCCGGGTGCCCCCTGTGAGGTATCGGCACCGATTGCCACTCCGTACTTCACCATACCGGACCCTACGAGACCCATGCATGCCTGGATCCCTGCGGTCCCTGCCTTACATGCGAACTCCATATCCGCAGCGGTCATGGCGGGTGTGGCCCTGATCGCCTCAGCCACGATGGTGGCGGTGGGTTTGACCGCATAAGGGTGGGATTCGGATCCGACATACACTGCGCCGATGTCCTTAGGATCCACTTCCGGCACGCGGGCCATCATTCCCCTGGCAGCCTCTACGGCTATCGTTACCACATCCTCATCCGGGGACGGAACGGATTTCTGATGAATGAGAAGACCCTTTCCCATTGCCTTTCCGTCCACACCCCAGACCCTACCTATCTCGGCAGGTGTGATCCTATATCTGGGGATGTATGCGCCATAGCTGACTATTCCTACATCCATCATATCCCTTCCCTATACTTTTCCAATCTCTCTACGATGTCCTTGACATCCAAATCGGTGGATACCAGAGGAATGCTCTCCAGTCTTGCGAGTTTGATCGCGAGGTCGTCTATCGAACCCGGCCTCTGATACACCACCACTGCGGGTGACAGGGGATGAGCCCTTATCGCAATCATGGGGGAGCGACCGAAAGTCACATCGGTGAATATGAGTGCCCTCTCGGTACTCCATCCGTAAATCTTCATGTAATCGTTGGAGTTCAACTGCAAAATGGCCTTGAGCGAATCCACTATCGTGTATCCATAGACCATACGGGATGGTACCCTATCAGGATTGAGATTGGTTCCGCCCATCTCCTCGATGAATCTGTCCATCGGGACTCCGCTCCTGAACTCACCCATGGCTATGATGCACTCCAATACGGACTCGGGAAGATACTTCGAGATCGTCGGGGACCCTACGTCCTTGTCCAGCTTTATCAGTGCATCGACCATCTTCTTGATGATACCGGATCCGGGGGATTTCCTCCTACCGGATTCGTAATCACTGATGACGGAGTGAGAAACGTCCATGGCCTCGGCCAACTGATGCTGTGAAAGACCGAATTCCTCGCGCCATTTCCTCATGGTCATGCCAGGTTCGTTCGATAGGGTAATCTCACCAGCTATCTTCTCTTTCAACGTTTCCGTCATATCCACGTTTATCGTTTTGCCGTATATAACGATGTCGAAGTAACAATACGTCAAATGACGTATGATACTAACCCTTATCCTAAGGATATCAGTATTAGTACAAGTAGGATATATGGGGAGCATATGTTCAAAAGAAAGGGGGATACCAGAGAATCCTTATATAGGAAAATCTGCAGGATTTTTGATGGCAACGGTGTCGAGTACACGGCAGACCACGACAAGTTTCTCATTGTCACCCCCCAGATGGGAGACGACCTCCCCATCACGATGATCATAACCGTTTCCGAGGGAACGGTGGAATTCAGATGCAAGCTCGCATTCGATGCATCCGAGGACAACTATCAGGTCATACTCGATGCCATCAACAGGCTCAACTCCGAGATCGCATTGGGAGCGTTCGTCATCGATCCGGATAGCGGATGGGTGATGTACCGTTACAGTTACATCTACATCGATGTCAGGCCCAACCCCGACCTCATCCTTTCGTTGCTCAAGATGGCCATCGATACCGTCGATGCCCACGATGGTGCGCTCAAGGCACTCATGCCCATCAAGAAGGACGACAAGTACACCATGATGTTCGTCTGATCAGACGTTCCTGGCCTTACGGATCATGCTCTGTTTGATGTCCCAAAGTTTCTGGGACAGGTCCACATAGTACGAATGGGGATTGTGGAAACGCTTCACCTCATCCCAAAGGAGATCCACCTGTTCGAGACTGTATGCTCTGACATCGTCGAGATCGGGAACGTCATAGACCAGTTCTCCGTCCTTGAAGATCGGGACCATAAGCTCCTTCGCCGTGAAATCGGTGATGGTCTTCTTCTTCCACGTGGCATCTGGATCGAATATGGTCAAAGGCTGTGAATCGTCGATGACCTCGTCATGGAGACACAGAAGGTCCGCGAAGGCCTTACCGTCGGAATCGAAGAGTCTGTAGATCTTCTTGAAATGCGGAGTGGTGATCTTCTCCACGCACTCCGAGATCTTGATCTTGGGGATGATGTTACCGTCGTCGTCCTCGACAGCGGCCAATTTGTACACTCCGTTGAACACGGGATCGCTGTGGGAGGTGATCAGATTGTCACCTACGCCGAACGAATCGATGCACGCGCCCTGTTCGATGAGGTCCCTTATGATCCACTCATCCAAGGAATTGGAAACGGTGATCCTTATTCCCGTCAGACCTGCATCATCGAGCATCTTCCTGGCCTTCTTGGTCAGGAAAGAGAGGTCACCGGAATCGAGACGGATGCCACCATCCGTGATGCCGAGCTCCTTGAACACCTTTATCGCGTTGGGGACTCCACTTCCGAGCGTGTCGTACGTATCCACAAGAACGATGGGACTCTTGGGATAGGTCCTACAGAACGCCTTGAATGCGTCGTACTCCGTGTCGAACATCTGCACCCATGAGTGTGCCATGGTGCCCCTCGCGGGAACCCCGAACCATTTGTCGGAGACGGTACATGCGGTACCTCCGCATCCTGCGATGTATGCCGCCCTTGCACCCATGATCGCCGCATCCGTACCCTGTGCCCTCCTGGAACCGAACTCCATGACCTGTCTGCCCTCGGCTGCGCGTACGATCCTACTGGCCTTCGTGGCTATCAGGGACTGATGGTTGAGGGTCAACAATGCGAATGTCTCCAGGACCTGTGCCTCGGATGCCTTGGCCCTTATGGTCACCAACGGCTCACCGGGGAAAACGGGCGTTCCCTCGGGTATGGCCCAGATGTCGCCTGTGAAACGGAAGTCCTTCATGAACCGAAGGAAATCTTCTCCGAAGATCCCTTTGGAACGCAGGTACTCGATGTCGGAATCGGAGAATCTCAGGTCCTTCACGTATTCGATGAACTGTTCCAAACCTGCGAATATGGCGAATCCTCCCTTGTCCGGTGTGCGTCTGAAGAATATGTCGAAATATACGATGCGGTCGGACAGTCCGTTATCGACGTAGCCGTTGCACATGGTGTATTCGTAGAAATCGCACAACAGAGGGATGTTCCTGGGATTCATCGATACTCGAAAGCAATCGTAGTTAATAGCACTTTCACATGGAGATACTCAGATTTCTAACGCGCGCGCTTTAATAATATAGGATTGTTAGGGAAGCCCAAGTGAACACAATGACCGACATCGCAGATTGCAGGAAGACCCTCTCCACAGCCGAGGGGGACGTCACCATCTACAGTCTTAAGGAGCTTGAGAAGCAGGGTGTCATCAAGGACCTGTCCAAGATGCCCTACTCCATCCGTGTCCTCATCGAATCCCTTCTCAGACAGAAGGACGGCAGACTCATCACCGACGATGATGTCAAGAGGATCGCATCCTGGAACGCACAGGACAACGGAGACTCCGACATTCCTTTCATCCCCGCACGTGTCCTCCTTCAGGACCTCACCGGAGGAGCGGCAGTCGTCGACCTCGCATCCATGAGGGCGGCGGTCGCTGACATCGGAAAGGACCCCTCCATGATCAACCCCCTCGTCCCCGTCGACCTCGTCATCGACCACTCCATCCACGTCGATGTGGCAGGATGCCCCGAGGCACAGGAGAAGAACGAGGAGATCGAGTTCGAGAGGAACAAGGAGAGGTACGCACTCTTCAAGTGGGCACAGAACTCCTTCAGGAACTTCCGTGTCGTTCCCCCAGGAAAGGGAATCTGTCACCAGGTCAACCTCGAGTACCTCTCCCCCTTGGTCCACTGTGTGGACACCGAGAACGGAAAGGTCGCATACCCGGATTCCTGTTTCGGTACCGATTCTCACACCACTCAGATCGATGGACTCGGAGTCGTCGGATGGGGAGTCGGAGGAATCGAGGCGGAGGCGGTCATGCTCGGACAGCCCTGTTACATGAAGCTCCCCGATGTCGTAGGATTCAGGCTTACCGGTAAGCTCAAGGCCGGAGTTACAGCCACCGACCTCGTCCTGACCGTCGTCGAGATGCTCAGGAAGAAGGGAGTCGTAGGAAAGTTCGTGGAGTTCTGCGGACCCGGATACGAGAACCTCGAGCTCGCAGACAGGGCAACCATCGCCAACATGGGACCCGAGTACGGAGCCACCATGGGATTCTTCCCCGTCGACGGAAAGACTGTCGATTACCTCAAACTCTCCGGAAGGAACCCCGACCACATCGATCTCATCGAGAAGTACACCAAGGAACAGGGACTTTGGTACAATGGAGAGGCAGAGTACAGCGACATGCTCGAGTTGGACCTCGGGGACGTCGAACCCTCCCTCGCAGGACACAAGAGACCCCAGGACCGCATCCCGCTCTCCAAGCTCAAGGACAGCTTCACGGACACCCTCGAGGCACTCAACGTCAAGGAGAAGAAAGCGGCTGAGGGACTCGCAGACGGTTTCATCGCCATCGCGGCGATCACGTCCTGTACCAACACCGCCAACCCCTCCGTCATGATCTCCGCAGGTCTCGTCGCCAAGAAGGCCGTCGAGCTCGGACTCGTCAAAAAGGACTACGTCAAGACCTCCCTGTCCCCCGGATCCAGGGTCGTCACCGAGTACCTGAAGACCTCCGGTCTGCTCCCCTACATGGAGAAGCTCGGATTCCACGTCACCGGATACGGATGCATGACCTGTATCGGTAACAGCGGACCCCTCGACGCGGAGATCGTCAGGAAGATCACCGAGAACGACCTGGTCGCCGCGGCGGTAGCATCCAGCAACAGGAACTTCGAGGGAAGGATCCACGCCAACGTCAAAGCGAACTACCTCGCATCACCCCCTCTTGTGGTCGCCCTTGCGATCGCAGGAAGGATCGACATCGATGTGGAGAACGAACCCATCGGAACTGTCGACGGAAAGGACATCTTCCTCAGGGACATCTGGCCCAGCGACGAGGAGATCGACTCCATCATGAAGGAGCACGTCACCTCCGAGACCTTCATCGCACAGTACAGCAACGTCTTCGAGGGATCCCAGAGATGGAAGGACATCGACGCACCCAAGGGAGACCTCTTCCAGTGGGACGAGTCGAGCACGTACATCAGGAACCCTCCGTTCTTCGAGGACATATACGAGGAACCCGCCGTCAAGAACATCGACAGGGCATACGTCCTTGCGAACCTCGGCGATTCCATCACCACCGACCACATCTCCCCCGCAGGATCCTTCTCCAAGGATTCCGACGCGGGAAGGTACCTCATCTCCCTCGGAGTCGAGCCCAAGGACTTCAACTCCTACGGATCCAGGAGGGCCAACCACGAGGTCATGGTCAGGGGAACCTTCGCCAACATCAGGCTGAGGAACAAGCTCACCCCCGATGTGGAGGGAAGCAGCTCCTTCTACAGACCCGAGAAGATCAGGGACACCATCTACGAGACCTCCAGGAGGTACATCGAGA
This sequence comes from Candidatus Methanomethylophilaceae archaeon, assembly GCA_017508065.1. Lineage (GTDB taxonomy): Archaea > Thermoplasmatota > Thermoplasmata > Methanomassiliicoccales > Methanomethylophilaceae > SIG5. The sequence continues at coordinate 628 of JAFVZR010000177.1, read as the reverse complement.
ACAGGTCCCCTCTGATCGTACTTGCAGGAAAGGAGTACGGAACCGGAAGCTCCAGGGACTGGGCCGCCAAGGGACCATACCTCCTCGGAGTCAAGGCTGTAATCGCAGAGTCCTTCGAGAGGATCCACAGGTCCAACCTGGTCGGAATGGGAATCGTTCCCCTCCAGTTCCTCGAGGGTCAGACCGCTGAGTCCCTCGGACTCGACGGATCCGAGATCTACGACATCGAGCTCGAGGACCTTGAGCCCAAGGGCATCGTCAAGGTCACCGCATACAAGAACGGTCAAAAGCTCGAGTTCGGAACCCTGTGCAGGGTGGACGTTCCCGCAGAACTTGATTACATCAAGAACGGCGGAATCCTCCAGACCGTGCTCAGGAACATGGTCTCGCTCTGAATTTGAAACGGGGCTTCGGCCCCTTCTTTCATTATTTTCACTTATTTTCAACGATCAAGGGTTAATAAGGATCGTGATTGTTTTCGTGATATGCTCATAAAAGTTTGAGTTTGTCAAATTATACGCTCATAAAAGTTGAAGTTCATCGAGTTATATGCTCATAAAAGTTTGAGTTTGTCAAATTATACGCTCATAAAAGTTGATGAAAATTGTTTTGATATCCTCATAAAAGT
>JAFVZR010000176.1 GCA_017508065.1 Candidatus Methanomethylophilaceae archaeon | reverse complement strand
GTAATATGGTTTCGTGCGGTCCGTGAACTTGTCCAAGACATGGGAGATGAACCGTTCCCCGACCTTTTTGTCACGTACTTCCGCATGCATGCCGAGCAGATACTTGCTCACGGAATCCATGGAGGTCCAAATCCACAAACCGCTGTGACTGAAGTGTTTGCGTTTCAAAAATGGTTTTTTTTGAGTGTGCCGACCATCTCATCGAATTGGACGCAAGTAGGTTCGAGGTCCTTTTCGAGATGGGTTTCGATCTCATCTGCCTTCATCGAAGCACGTTTCATCCATCTTTGGACGGTACTGATGCTGCATCTCATCGCTCTTGCGGTTGCCCTTATGCTCATCCCCTCGTTTAGGCATCTGATGACCTCGTCCACCTTGTCTGGATCGGACCTCAATCTATAGTATGCCGTATCGGAACGGACGTTGAAATAGTGACCACACTCCTTGCAAAAATACCTCTGAGCGGCATGTCCGCCGACCATGGATGTGCCATTACCCACTATGTTCTCATCACCTTCGATACCGTACTTGGAACATTTTCTGTTTATGCAGTGAACGTCGGTGAATCTGCTTTTCGGACCTCTTTCCCCCATTTCGTCACCGAAATAGAGCATGTGATTTAAATATATTAAACATCAGATGTTAACGAGTACAGTATCTATCGTCATTCTTATATTTTAAGTCGATTATAATCGCCCTAAAGGGCGATATATATCGACTTAATTTGAAACGTTCACGTGACGAAACGATGATGGGACCGTTTCCGGGGAGAGAGGATGAAGATCAACGTCAGGGCCAGACAATACGAGGGGATACCTGCAGCGAGTGCCCTCGGTATGGCCGTGATGGAATCATCCGGGATACGTCAGTTGATCGATGACAGATGCGAATGGGACAGGGACCAACGCAAACTCAGTCCGGGGATGGCTGTGAAGGCTATGATCGGACCGATGTTCAAAGGGAACCGCCGTCGGCCGTTGTACAAGATCGACCTCTTCTACCAGAGCGCACCCATCGATCTCCTGTTCGGAAGGGATGTGACACACCCCAGTCTGAACGATGTGTCCCTGGCCAGGGGTCTGGACACGGTGTTCGATGCGGGGGTCGAGGAACTCTTCTGGGATTGCGCTCGGTTGATCTGCAGACGCTTCGGTATCGACGACAGCGTGCTGCATATGGATTCGACCAATTTCTCGGTCTATACGTCAGAGTCCGCTGACGATGGGGACGGCGCAGCCGTCCCCCGTCACAGCGGACATGCAAAGGATGGACACGATGAGCTCCTCCAGTATGCGATGCAGACCGTGACCAATTCGGAACGTGTGATGATGTTCCTGAAACCTTACAGCGGCAACGTTTCCGATGGAAATATGGATCTCGACACATTGCTGTCGTTGAAGGATAGGGTGGATGTCACAAGAACGACCATCGTCGCCGATAACAAGCTGGTCAATGCGAGGATCATCAGGGAGATGTTGGACATGGGCATAGGCTTCGTCTCCAAGGTCCCTGCCAATTTCTGCGACAAGGTCAGGGACAAGGTTCTGTACTCGTCGGGACAGGGCGTCATGGACGCCTGTCCCGACATAGGCGGATGGTCGGTGTACGATACCGACTCGGTCGTCGATGGTGAGATCCTGAGGTTCGTCGCATGTCGCAATGAGAAGGCTGTAAGGAAGAAACGCAGACACATCGAGACCAAGGAACGTGAGAAGGTCCAGGATGCATTGGACAGGCTCTCGAGGAAGGGGTTCAGTTGCGAAGCGGATGCGAGGAGGGCGTTCGACGAGGTGGTCTCCAGGTTCTCGAAGAGGACACCGTACTCGGCTGTTGCCGAGTACGTCTCCTTCGAGACCTATGACCGTGGGAACAGACGCGGTCGTCCGAAGAAGGGTGAGGAACCGGAACGTAGAATGGAATGGAGGATCCAACCCACATTGACCGTAGATACTGCACGTCTCGATGAGTTATCGGAGGCCGGAGGCACCAATGTGCTGGTGACCAACCTCCCGCGCAGGTACACCGACGCGGACAACGTCCGCGACGGTGCCAGTGCGCAGACAGTCCTGCGCTTGTATCTCAACGAGTACAAGGTGGAACACACATACAGGTTGATGAAATCGGGTCTCGGAGTCGACAGGGTGTTCTTCCGTACACCTTCTAGGGAGAACGCGATGATGTTCGTGGTCGGTATCGCCACGTTGATCGAGAACATCATCGACGCCATGAACCGCCGCAACGGTGACAGGGACACATTCAGGACCGTGATCGATCAGTTCGAATGCGTTATCGTCAGGTACGACAGATCGGACGATTCCATGGATTTCGAGGGTCCGGATGAACGTGTTGAACAACTGTTCCGTTATCTGGACACCATGCGTACGGATCCGGTCCTATTGTTGAGCAGGGTGTGAATCCGCACGGCCGGAGGCCCGTGCGGGATTATCGATGGTAGCGGAGGCTATCTTCAGGCCAGTTCATGAAGATAGGGTGTCGAAAACACGCTTCCGATATCAGGACCAGGATGTTGAATATCCCCCGGAGAGGATGGATGTGTTGTCGGATCCGGACAGTTCCATTCGAATCATCCTTGAGAACATGTTCGGCGGTCCCGGCCTAGCGTTCCGGGACCTCCTGGGTTTCTTTTGTTTCGGTTGTTGGTGTGTTTACACGTCACTCACGTGCGGAGCAGATGTACTTCCTTTTCGTGTGCGTTCCGTATGTTCGATCCTAGCGTTGATTGTGGTTGTTTTTGGTTCTAATTGAGTATATTATACTCAAGATCAGGACCTCATCATCCTGAGTGCGACGATGATGGCCATGATGACGATCAGGACCACGAGCACGATCAGGAGGATGTCTGTGAGCTCCATTCCATCCTTCTCGGAGTCGGAGGGCTGGATGACCACAGGCTGGTCCTGCATGACGGTTGCACCGGTGACGACGAGCTTGTTCTCCTTTCCGAGCATGTCGGATGTGAGCACGAGCTTTCCGTCGGTGATGGTCTGTCCGTTGAAGGTGATTGCAGGGGTTCCCTCGTATCCCTTCTGGAGGTAGACGGTGACGGTGTGGATTCCGATGGTCTCGGTGACCTTTCCATCTTCAATCATGGTGCTGTACTCGACATCATCGATGTAGACCTGGAGTCCGCGACCGACTGCGACGATGAATGAGACGGACTTGTAGCCGATAACAGCATTTACTGTTTCATAGGTTCCGATTTTAGCCTCTTTGGCAGAGGTAGATCCAGATTTCCAGGGAACATCATATCCAATGATCTCAGTCGTATCTCCATCACCATCTTCATCTTCGGTGTCAAGAATCTTAACGACATTAAGATCCTTGAGTCCTGCAACGATCTTGTTGATGACGGTGACGTCAACATTCTGAACGGTTGTGTAGACTGTGGCGAAAGCGATGTTGTTGATGGTGTATGCAGTTGACAGGGTCTTGACGGAATCGTCGGTGTTGTTGAAGGTGGAGCCATCGAAGACGACGACATGGTCATTGGCAGTTGCGAAGATGACCTTTCCGACGATGGAACCTGCTGCACCGAGGGTCTTGGGAGTGGATCCTATGAGGACCTGTC
>JAFVZR010000019.1 GCA_017508065.1 Candidatus Methanomethylophilaceae archaeon | reverse complement strand
GACCAATGAGAGGAATATCTATTCCATGTTGGTCATGTCCGGGTATCTCACGGCGAAGCACATCGATGACGGTTCATCCTACATCTCCATACCCAACGGCGAGATGGCATATGTGTTCGGTGACATGATCCTGAACAGGTTGAACATAGACTCGTCAGCATACGTGAGGAGATTGGCCAAAGCGTTCATGGCGGGCGATGTGTCCAAGATCGAGGAATACCTCTACGACCTCTTCGCATCCTCCGCAGGAAATGCCATGTTGAACGACGAACACTCCTATCAGGCGTTCATCGCCGGTATGTTGATGTATCTTTTTGGAAAGTATACTGTCAAAGCGGATTTCGAGGAAGGTAATGGTCGTTACGACATAAGATTGGAACGCAAATACGGTAACTTCCCCAACATCGTGATCGAGATCAAACGTATACCTACCGACTCATCCGATGATGTGGCGGAATCCGCTGCAAAAGCGGCTCTGAAGCAGATCCATGACAGGGACTATCTGCACGGTCTCACCGACAACACTCTGTTGTACGGCATCGCCTTCCGTAACAAGAGGCCCACAGTACTGTCCGAGACAGTGTTCCTCTAACCATCATCTCCGCCCCATACCTTCTGAATATAGACTCTCGGATGAGAGATTTCCATCGTGATAGGGATGTTCCGTACAACGTTCTCCCAGGGGGTCGTCGGATACCCGTACGATAGCCTCTATCCGTAAATATGATACATGACGGTGAGGACCTTCGATCCCGCAAAGGTATAGATACGACCCCCGATCGATGATACCGTATGTCGAAACAACAGTCCATGGTCCGGAAGAACAGTAAGGTGTCCAAGGAAGGGCCCATCCGCAGGGATGATGAACCCAAAACAACCTGGTCGGTCATCGATTCACCGGATTTCATCGAAGGTTGGTACCTTCTTGAGGATGAGTGCATCATCTTCGTCCAGATCTCCACCGAGAACGGACCGGAGACGGATCACAAGTACATGACTCCGGAGGAGTACGAGGAGTTCTATTCCGACGGATGGATCGGATATCTGGACTACACTTCCGTCTACCCGGACATGGGTGGCGATGGCGGATTGATTCCATACAGAACGGATTGGACGATCGAGGATGTCGTCATGGACGGATTCGGTTGCGGCGTGTCCCGATACATACGTATGGACGATCCCTGGGAGTTGCGCAACGCGGTGGACAGCGGTGACTACGGATATGCCGAGGAACTGATCTCCCGCATCCCCGGGTTGAGGGCCACGCTCTCGAATATGATCCCCGAGTCCGGGAAGAAGTGATCGATCCCCTTAATCAAAATGCCTCCTCGACGTTTCGTGTGGGCCAGCAGTTTTTTAAGACCATAGCAGGGATGTATTCATCCTTCAGCGACGACTCTGTTCCTTTTCAACGGTCGTCGGAAAGGAACATCTCACAATCATGCGTAGGGTCCATCGATTCAAAAAAAGAATTGAATCTTTCCAATCATCGATGAATGATAGTGTTTGGTGGAGGTGCCCATTCGATGATGTGGGGGAGGACGATTCCCACATCCCAATAGGGTGGTCATGACCTTTCATTACAACATTCTTCTGAGACCCTCACGGAATTCACCCATCATGGGATATGGGTCGAATCAATGTGATGATATCTCGCCGAGGATCCATCCTGAATGGATACAGCCCATCGTCTGTATAATGGATCATGGGTCAATAGCTGTAT
>JAFVZR010000175.1 GCA_017508065.1 Candidatus Methanomethylophilaceae archaeon | reverse complement strand
TCGAAGGATATGAACTCGGTCACGTGACGGTTGGTGTTGGAGTTCTCCGCACGGAATGCGGGTCCGATCTCGAATACCCTGTCCAATCCGGTGGACATGAGGATCTGTTTGTAGAGCTGAGGAGACTGTGCCAGGTATGCGTCCTTCTCGAAGTACTTGACCTTGAAGAGCTCCGCTCCGCCCTCTGCACCTGCGGCACCGATCTTGGGAGTGTAAACCTGTGTGAATCCGTTCTTGCGGACCGCCTCCTCGATGAGCTCCACCATCATGGACTTGAGCTCGAAGATGGCCTTGACCTCGGGCTTCCTGACGTCCATGAACCTGTTGTTGAGACGGGTGTCGAGTTCGGCACTGACCTTGTCGATGACTCCGAGAGGGAGGGGGACGGCAGCCTCGGACTCGAGGACGAATGACTGGGGGATGACCTCCACTCCGAGCTCGGTCTGATTGCTCTCCTTAACCTCTCCGACGACGGAGATGACGGACTCCCTGCTGAGCTTGGTGATGGATCCGAAGAGTTCGGGATCGATCTTCTTCTTGGGAAGGGTGAGCTGGATGACGCCGTACCTGTCCCTCAGAGCGATGAATGAGATGCCTCCGAGGTTCCTGATGTCCTGTACCCATCCCTTTACGGTGACGATTCCGTCGTCAGCCTTGATGTTGGATGAATTCCTGATTTCGCACATGGGTTTCCCTATCGCGCCCGCTTATTTATGTATGCGCGTGAATCAGGAGGACGTCGGAACATCGATCGACCCCGCATATGTTTCCGACCGATATACAAATCCTTATTGCTGGCACATATTCAGCTATCATACATCTTCCATCGGAGGGTACATCATGGCACAATTCCTACCATTCCTATGGAAATTTATTTAAATCCACTTCCACTTCCCATTATAAAACACGTAGACGGGAGGGGACGGTCGAAGATGCCACCTCATCGAACCCTACCCCGAACAATGACATCTGGCACAGATAGAGATGGCAGGTTGACATGACGCTAAGGAACACATTCACGAAGTTGGCTCAGTTCATATTCAATCCGCGTTTCCTACTCTGTTTCGGAATAGCATGGTTCATCACCAACGGATGGTCGTACATCATGCTCGGTGCAGGGACATACCTCGGGATCGGATGGATGATCACCGTATCCGGGGCATATCTCGCATTCCTATGGATACCATTCACACCGGAGAAGATCATAACGGTGACGATCGCGATGTTCCTGCTGAAGCTACTGTTCCCCAACGACGAGAAGACGTTGGGACAGCTGAAGATAATATATGCTAAAGCAAAGATACGCAACAAGAAGAAACATCTTGAAGAGGACGATGAGATCGAAGGATAACGGGATGCACCCTATCGATCCGTGCAACTATAACAGGTGATCGTTTGAACGACAACGTACACCATATGAACATCTTGGTGACGATCGACAACAGATACGTCGAACCGTTGGCAATGATGCTGAGGTCATACATCGAGACCAACAACGATTCGGAAACGGATCTGTACATAGCCCACTCCTCGATAACCGATGAGAACCTACAGTACATAGACAGTATAGTCGAAGGGACCAATGTCAGGGTGCACAGCCTTAGGATAACCGAGAAGTGGTTCTCCAAGACCCCCGTTCTGGAACGTCTGCCCGATGAATCCTTCTATCGCCTGATGGCATTCCATTTCCTTCCGAGGACATGGACAAGGTACTCTATCTCGATCCCGACATATGGATCAGGAAATCGTTGCAACCGCTGTACGACACCGACCTCGAAGGGAAGTACATAGCCGCTGCGGCACATCTTCGCGGATTCCAGAATTGGTTCAACAAGAGAAGACTCTCCCTGAAGAAGCAGGACAGATACGTCAACTCTGGAATCATGATGATGAACATCTCCGAAATCCGCAAGGACTTCACCATAGACATCGTCCTACGCCGTTTGGAGGAGAACGTCCAGAAGCTCATCATGGGAGACCAGGACATGGTCAACATCCTCTTCGGAAGGAATATGGTGCTCATCCCGGAGGAGATCTACAATCTGGATGAGAGGGCATTCGAACACTTCAAGAAGAAGGAAGGGTGGACCATGGATACCGTGGCCGAGAGGACGGCCATCATCCACTACAACGGTAAGTGCAAACCATGGCTCGAAGGATATGAGGGAGAGCTCAACTCGTTCTATCCCGAGGTCAAGGAGAAAGGGCCCGCACCTTCGAATGTGGCAAAGAAACATGTGAAATCGTTCCTGAGGATCACGAGACTCAACAAACAACAGGCGATCGCCCTCACCGGAATAATATCATTCATCCTCATCTGCATCCTATCCTATGTATTCCTCGGATCTAAATTCATGAAGGTCCTTTCCGATCCGGAATCGTTCCGCATATGGATGGATCAGTTCGGACCCTTCGATGACATCGCGTTCATACTCATACGTGCCGGACAGACCGTGGTCAAATTCATTCCCGCGGAACCGTTGGAGATAGCGTCGGGTTACGTTTGGGGCCCATTCCAAGGGATGCTGTACTGTATCATAGGTAACATGATCGGTACGTTGATCATATTCGGTCTGACGAAGAGATATGGTAGGAGGATACTGAACCTGTTCCTGTCTGCTAAGAGCAGGAACATGTTGGACAAGCTGGAGGTCAGCGACAGGCTCTACGTCCTGCTGTTCATACTGTACCTGATCCCCGGTTCTCCCAAGGACGGGTTCACGTACCTGGTAGGATTGCTGCCGGTCAAACTGGTGCCGTTCATGGTCATCACGTTCATAGCGAGGATGCCCTCGGTGCTGTCATCCACACTCTGCGGATCCACATTGGCCAACCAACAGTACTGGCTTTCCCTCGGTATATTCATCGGTACCATCGTGCTCGCCATCATCGGCGGACTCATCTACAAGTTCGTGGTGAAGAAGAGGTACGGTCTGAACGAGGAATGACGGGTCGGATATGATATCCGGATCCGCATATTCCCCAAGACCGGTTTCTCGGATCACCTGAGGCAATACCCGTCACGCAGATATTTCAGGAAATCGTTGTACCTGTAACGGGTGTTACGGGTGTTGCCCTTACGATCCAATATACCCAGATCCACAAGGCCGTTCAGCTTCGTACGGATGGTCTGTTCCTTGACGTCCGGTGCCCAACTGCATGCCTCCGCGACAGTGAACTCGTCATCGATATACCTGGCATATCTTGCGATCTGGCACATGTAACCGTCCTCTCCGTCCAACCTATCCTTCGCACTCAATTCGGAAAGTGCCATCCTATAGGACTCATGGATCTTCTCCGCCAGATACATGACGACCGGGAAGTAGTCCTCCTCGACCCTCGCATAATCCAACAGCCTCTTGTAGGTAGGTCTGTCCGCATCGATGAGATCATCGTACCTGCAAAGACCGATGTTCCTAAGACCCAGATCGTGCAATATGATTTGGAACATCGTATGCCTGACACGGTTGCCGCCATGTTCGAACGGGTGTATCGCATCGAACTCCAGGACGAAAATCGCACCTGTGGATATGGCATCGTAGGGTGAACCTTTCAACCACCTCATGAGCGATTCCAATTCGGATGCGATGTACTCCGGGGGACAGGTGGTACGCTGAGATTTCCCATTGTCGTCGAGGACCACGTGCTTCGTAGTTCTCAACTCACCCGGAATGACCCTGTCATCCACACCTTCCATCAACATCCGGTGCATGTCGATGATACCATCCGCACCGATGCTCTGTCCCTTTCCGATACCGAAGGCGAACGCACGGATATTGTTGTAGATCTCCTGTTTGGGACCTCCGACGGAATCCACGACCTTTCCATCCAATTCATGGTACGCATCGATGAAATCCTCTATATCGGCGATATCGATGTTCTCCCCTTCCTTGACCAATGAGGTCTGAATGTTCGTGGCATAGGAATCCTTCATCGCCAGGACATAATCGTCCTTGTTGAGATGGATATCATCCAACAAACGGTCCATCTCGGTGATATCCATGAATATCTTACGATACTCATGAGTGAGGGAGAGTGTAGGGGAGAAGGTGTACTTGCGCCTGTATTGGATAGGGTACTTGTACACATCATACTTGGCATAGTTCATCTCGGAGACGGTATCGAATCTCTTCAGATTGAATCTCATGGATTATCCTCCGAAAGGTCGATGAGGGGATTGGTGAGTTCCGAGAAGGGTTCGATGAACCTATAACGTGTGTTACGGGTGTTCCCCTTACGGTCCAACACCCCGCACTCCACCAATGCGTTCAATTTGGAACGGGCAGTCTGCTCCTTGACATCCGGTATCCACCTGCAGCAATCTGCAACGGAGAATTCGCTTCCAAGGTCCTTCGCCCTCTGTGCGATGATCTTCATATGTGCATCCGCATCGGAGAGGACGTTCTTCTTCGACAGCCTCTCGATCGCTTCCACATACGCATCGTGTATGGATTCGCAGATGTGCACAACCATGGGCGCATAGTTCTGTTCCCTCAGACAATATGCCAGAAGATTCTGGAATCTCTCCCTGTTCTCATAGACCCAGACCTCATATTTGGTGAAACCGATCTTCTTGAGCCCCATGGTGCACATGATCAATTGTGCCAGAGTGGAACCTACGCGGTTGTTTCCATGTTTGAACGGACGGATACCCGCGAACTCTATGAAGAATATTACCGCAGTGGCTATCGGATCGTACGGGGAGTTCCTGACCCACTGCAACAATGATTGCAACTCCACCTTGATGAAGTCCGGCGGGCATGTGACCAGTCTTGGCTGACCGCTGGTATCCGGCATGATGTAATTGTCGGACCTCAATACACCTGGCTCGATATCAGACAAGACACCTTCCATCAGACGTGTGTGAAGTCTGATGACACCTCCGACATTCCAAGGCATGGAACCGCCGCGACTGGCGGAGATGAACGTACGGATGTAGTTCACCACCTCCCTCTTCAGACCGGACATCTCGTAGATCTCGTCCGCATCCACCTCATGGAGGAGGTTCACGAGATCCATGATGTCCTCGAAACCAACGTGGGCACCGTCCTCGTTGAGTGTACTGGTGATGTTGGCCGAGAACGCATCCCTCATGGACGATACATAATCCTTGTCGCTCAGGATGATGTTCCCAAGGATACGATCCATCTCGTAGATCTCAGAACGGATGAGCCTATACCTCTCGTCCACCAACAGTGTGGGGGAGAACGTGTACTTACGACGATAATCGATCTTTCCCGGTCCGACCTTGTATCTGGACAGATCGGAACGCGATCCGCGCTTGACAACAAAGGAGTTGACATCATCCATATTT
>JAFVZR010000174.1 GCA_017508065.1 Candidatus Methanomethylophilaceae archaeon | reverse complement strand
GGGTCCTTCCGCACTTGCACTTGGTCCACTCGAGGGAAGAGATGTCTCCGATCCTGTATCTGATCAGGGGGAATGCTTCCTTCTGGAGCATGGTGACTACGATGGCTCCGCGCTCTCCGTCCTTCACGGGCTGATCGTTCTCGTCGAGGATCTCGATGAGGGTGATGTCCGCCCAGATGTGGAATCCTGCCTGCTCCTCGCATTCGAGGAACATGGGGCCGTAGAACTCGCTGGCTCCGTAGCAGTTGAAGATCTTGATTCCGGTCCTGTTCTGGAGCTTCTCCCTCATGGACTCGGACCAAGGCTCTCCGCCTGCGATGGCCTTCCTGAGTTTGGTGTCCTTACGGATGTCTATGCCCTTCTGGTCGCAGGTGTCGGCGATGTGGAACAGGTATGAGGGGGTTCCTGCGATGGTGGTGACGGGGAGGTCGCACATGAGCTCGATCTGACGGTTGGTGTTACCCGTGCTGGTGGGCAGGACGGTGGCACCGAGCCTGGTCGCAGCCTCATGGATTCCGATACCTCCGGTGAAGAGTCCGTATCCGTGACTGTTCTGGAGCATGTCCTTGTTGGTCATGCCGAAGGAGGTCATTCCGCGGTCGAGGGACTCCGCCCACATGTCGAGGTCCTTCTGGGTGTATCCGACGACGGTGGGCTTTCCGGTGGTTCCGGACGATACGTGGACCCTAACGAGCTCATCGTAGGGCTTGACGAAGAGACCGTCGGGGTAGTTGTCCCTGAGGTCGGTCTTCTTCATGAACGGTAGTTTCCTGATGTCATCGAGGGTCTTGATGTCCTCGGGCTTGACGCCCATCTCATCCATTCTCTTCCTGTAGAATCCCGAGTCCCTGTATGTCCTTTCGACGAGTTCCTGCAGAAGCTTCAGCTGCATCGCCTTGAGTTCCTCTTCGGGCATAGTTTCGATCTCTTCATTCCAGAAAGTCATGTTTTTCCCTCATATGTTATGTGCTATCATATAGCACGGTATGTCTGCCTATATCTGGGTCCGATATATAGGTTGGGGTGTGGTCAGAGAATGATCCCGGGGAATCGTATCCCCGGAAAGATGGTTTCAGAATCCGCTCTGTGCGAACTGGTCCCATTCGGGGGACCTTTCCTTTCTGAAGATCAGGGGTGCTTTACAGAACGGGCATCTGCACAGGTCCATTGGGGTCACGGATTTCGGATCGGGGGATCCCGCCATCTCGTGCTTCTCCTTACCGATGTACTTCTTGTAATCGGCCTTGGAGATGGTCATGGAGAACGTGCATTCGTTGGGATCGTCATCAACGTTGCTCATGCTGACGCTTCCTCTGCAGAGGTAGTCCTTCATCATGGAACAACATGCGGATTCCGCATCCTGCTCGTTGAGTTCCAATCTGCCCATCGGCCTGGAGTTGAGGAGCATCGTTCTGAATCCGCAGAGTGCGTCCCAAATCTGTGTGCTGTATCTGTCACCCTCATCGGAGAATGCGGCGCAGAAATAGAGCATGGACATCCATGGGTCCCTCGGAAGGTACTTCCCGTCACGATAGAGGTTTCCGAGTCTCATGCTGGCGATCTGATCGCCCTTGACGCTGTCACAGAGCAATCTGAGGATCTTGATGGCCTCTTCGGTATCTCCCTTCTCCAGAAGCTCCTCGGCCTCCTTCCTCTTGGATTCGGCGTACTGCTCGTACGTCATGTCCTCGGGGTAGCCGTACAGCTTCCTGAGGTCGGCCTCCATCATGTCCGCCATGTTATCACGGGAGGGTGATGCTTCCGACGACCCTGAGCTTTCCGCCCTCGAGGTACATCATGAGTGCCTTGTCCCCGGGCTTGTGGATCAGATCCGACTCGAGATCGAGCGAGAGCTGGGGTGTGTGGAAGTCTCCGTTGTCGGATACGGACTGGACACGACAGGGTACCATCTGCATCCAGTGACCGAGGTGCATGACCATTCCGTCCTTGATGGGGTTGCGCCAGTACTTGATGAGCTGTGCCTGGCCCTC
>JAFVZR010000173.1 GCA_017508065.1 Candidatus Methanomethylophilaceae archaeon | reverse complement strand
TTCCGGGTATCTGCACGCGTCAGGGAGTTCCACAGGATGTGGTGCAACGAGATCCTCCGTATCATCATAGCCAACCGCAGGATCGGCAAATGTGTTCTGGGACCATATACCTATATGGAACCCCTTGCGATACGTAAGACCAATGACCTGTCTGGATGGTATACCACGACGATAGAGGCTAGATTGGTATCTCACAACACCCCTATACGTTCAGCAGGGATGGGTGATGAAATAAACAAGATCGTGGAGTGTATGGATTTTCCACCCGAATCTAAATACCACGATTGCGATTGCGATGGCATGCGTACTTTTGACACGACTCTGGGAGGCCTGCAATGACAGGGATCCGTACTTCCTTCGTATACTGTAAGGAAGATTCCTTCGGAGGCGGTAAACCCGCCGATAGCGTGTGGATATCCCCGCCCGTGGGCTCATTCTTCAACTTCACACACTCACGTTCCGTGAGCAAGTTGCAATCCGCGGGAAACAAGACGTGGGATGACGTGGCATACGGCGCCATCACCGGTTCATGGGAATGGACATTCACCATGGATTATGATTATCTGGAGCCCATGGCACTCGTGTTCGAGGATCATAAATACGACGCGTCCACCAATACCCATCATTTCGCTAAAGCGAACAACGACCGTGTACCCTCATTCACCGTGATGAAGAAACAGCTCAACAGGATCGCAAAACCCTCATCCAAGGATGAGACGGTCGTCCTGAAGGGATGTGTCGTCAGGAACATGAGAGTATCCAAGAGTGCCGGGACATCCGAGATGAACGTCACCTTGACTGGATTCTACGCCACGGAGCAGATGTCCTTGGACAACCTGCTTGCAACGGATTACAAACCCTATACAGGCAGAATCGTCGAGTTCTCATGCCTGTTCGTAGATGAGATCACCAACGACGGATACGTTGCCAATACGGAATCCATGAACATCGCCATCGAGAACAATGCATCTGCGATATACTCCACATGCAGTCCTGTGGCATCCACATACCATGAGGGTAACACCACATACAACTTCGGTACGACTGCCTACTCCGATGACCCGTCCAAGTACAAACAGAGGTTGTATTCGGGAGGACATTCCAACACCCGTACATCCCCTGCTTCCAAGGGCCTTCAGCCTGTGGATATGATGTACATGGTCTCATTCAGTAACGAGTACATGGATCTCGGTGGAAAAGTCGCTGATGCATACACCGGCTCTACATACTCTGCCAAATTCTCCTTGGAGGATGTGGTCATCAAATCCCTGACCTGGCAGAAGGGGGATGGAAGCAAACTGATGGACCAGATCAACAGCACCGATGTCAGACTCATCACACTCGATATCAAAAGTCCCACAGCTCCATCCAAAGATAATTTATGGACCTCTGCCAATTCCCATGCTGTGACCACAATCTCTTCCGGAACAACCGATGTAACGGAGGATGAGGAGGCACAGGAGCCGACTACATGAAGAATGCGAAGAACGTATCGACGATTGTATTGGACCTGAAATCATATGGTGGCAAGGGCGAGCTCATCCTCGCCCCGCCATCTCTCAGGAAACTGATAGATATGAGGAACAAGGTTGCCAAGGTGAAGGCATCTTCCGCAGGAACCACCATGGATGTGGAGGTGGGGGACATGGAACTCATGTCCGTTCTCACATATG
>JAFVZR010000172.1 GCA_017508065.1 Candidatus Methanomethylophilaceae archaeon | reverse complement strand
TTGTATCCTGCCACGATGCTTTTTGAGAAATTGCCTGCTCAATTAGCCAGTCTATCTGTTCCTCGCTTGCATCCGGATCCATACTGCGAACTTTGTTCAGAACGGTAATCATATGTTCGTTCATAAGCGATCTCTTTCCAATGGCCATGTGTTTATCACTGGGTTGTAAGTATATAATGTTAGTTAATCTAATTCCTATTAACCAACAATGCATAGTACACAATCAAGAGGTCCATTTTTACAAAATAACAGGATATCTAAGATGAAATGCAACTTTGGACATATCTTCGCAACAAATGATGCCGTACTCTTGAAGAAAGATTTGACCAGATCTATGTCGAGAGTAACATGTACGTTTCCCAGCTATTCAGGATAACAGGATATCAAAAGGCGGAGGGACGGATCCCCCCGTGATAATACGGAGTGGAATCACTCCAGGAAGTTTCTGAGCAGACCAATCAGGACGTCACAGTGCTGTTTTCCGATGATCAGCGGCGGGATCAGACGGACGGTGTTACCGTGACATACGTTAACCAGGACACCGTTCTCGAGACAGTACTTACGGAAATCGTTGGCCTTCGTCCTCATCTCGATACCGGTGATGAGACCCAGACCGCGGATGTCCACGATCTCGTCCGACTCGATCTTGGAGATTTCGTCACGCCAATATGCTCCCATCTCGTAGGAGTTCTCGACCAATCTCTCCTCCTTCATGATATCGATGGTAACGGATGCCGATGCGGTGACCAATGGATTTCCTCCGAACGTGGTACCGTGGGTCCCGGGGGAAAGCGTCCCATAGAGCTCGTCCGTGGTAGCGATTGCTCCGATGGGCATTCCGGATCCGAGTGCCTTGGCCATGGATATGATATCTGGCACTACACCGAAGTTATCGATTCCGAACCATTTTCCGGTACGGCCCATTCCGGTCTGTACCTCGTCCACGATCATCAGAGAACCATTATCCGTACAGATATCACGGACGGTCTTGAAGAACTCGGGGTTTCCGGGGTTCACACCCCCCTCACCCTGCAGGGGCTCCAACAGAACGGCGGCGACATCCTTGTCCATGAGTGCCTTCAGACCCTCGATGTCATTGTAATCGAAGTACTGGAAGCTCTGTGCGATGAGAGGTTCGAATGTCTGCTGGTACTTTGGCTGACCGGTGGCACCCAGGGCGGCAGCGGTACGACCGTGGAATCCGTTGAGTGCGGACAGGACCTTCTTGCGTCCTGTACTGCGAACCGCCAACTTCAATGCCGCCTCGTTGGCCTCGGCACCGCTGTTGACGAACAGGACCCTGTTGAGGTCACCGGGAGTGACGGAAGCGATCTTCTCAGCGGCGATAGCCTGCTCCTTGATATGATAGAGATTGGAGACGTGACAGAGCCTCGCCACCTGCTCCTGCATGGCGGCCACCCATTTGGGATGGGAATGTCCCAGTGAATTGACGGCGATACCTGCTACGAGGTCCATGTACTCCTTGCCATCGACATCGTAGAGGTACATTCCCTTTCCATGGTCGAATGCCACTTCCAGACGTCCGTAGTTCTGGAAGAGATACTTGTTATCCTTTTCCTTGATCTCGTTGAATTGCATTTCAATCACTTGGTTATGACCGTTCCGTGCTCCACGCCTTCCTGCATGACGTCGGAGACGATCGATTTCTTGTCCTTTCCGTTGACCATGCGGACCTTCGACACCCCTGCAAGGAGCGCTCTGCGACATGCCTCGACCTTCGGGATCATGCCTCCGGAGATGGTCCCGTCAGCGATCAGACCGTCCACCTGTGCCAGAGTCAGAAGGGTCTGCAACGACGATGAGTCGTCGATGTCCAGGAGGATACCGGGAACATCTGTGATCTGGATCATCTCCCTGCATCTGATGCCGGCAGCGATACCGGATGCCATAGAATCCGCATTGACGTTGAGATGTCCACGGTCGTCCTGTCCGATAGGATAGATGACAGGAGTGACACCTTTCATCAGAAGATCCTCGATGGCTCCGAGGTCCACATCCGTCACCTCCCCTACGTTGACCAGGTCCACGAGAACGTCCTCACCGTTCTCCTTCACGAGATACGGCTTCTTCCTCTCGAAGGATGCCACATCGTATCCCGCAAGACCCACAGCATCGATGTTGGCACGTACCATGGCATCGACGACCTGAACATTGATGTCCCTGAGGACCCTCTCGGCGACCTCCAGAACGGCATCGTCGGTTATCCTCAGACCTGCGACCTTCTTCGGGACCAGACCTATACGTTCCATCTCGGCGTTGATCTCTGGACCACCACCATGGACCATGATGATCTTGGCACCGTCCTTGATGAGTCCTGCGACCTCCTTGGACAGACGGTCCAGGTCCTCCTTTCCCTTGATGGCGTTACCACCGAACTTCAGGAGATAGATGTCATCCATACGAACACCTCACGTGGAGTACTCTGCATTGATGCGGACATAATCGTAAGTGAGATCGCAACCCCATCCAACTGCGGATTCGGTACCTACGGCCAGATCGAGAACGATGGCGACCTCCTTGTTGTCCATGGCCATACGGACGGCCTCGACGGCACGCTCCTCCTGGAAGATGGGTGCTCCGCCTTCGAGGATGGGGACCTCCATCTCACCACCCTTGATGATGAGACGGACCTCCTCGATGTTGAACTCGGCACCGCTGTTACCCAATGCCATCATGACACGACCGTAGTTGGGGTCCGAACCGAAGATAGCCGATTTCACCAAGGGAGAGTTGATGACCTGCTTGACGACCTTGCGTGCATCCTCCTTGGTCGCGGCGTTGTTGACCTGTACCTCGATCAGTTTGGTGGCACCCTCCCCATCGATAGCGATGGTACGGGCGATCTTGTTCATCACGGCCTGAAGGGCCTCCCTGAACAATGGATCGTCATCTGCACAGGATCCCTTCGCCATTCCGTTCGCGAGAAGGAGACAGGTATCGTTGGTGGACTGGTCCCCATCTACGGAGACCATGTTCATACTATCGTCGAGGATCTCCTGCCATGTCTCACGGAACTTGGGAGAGAGCTTCGCATCGGTGGTCACGACCGATAATGTGGTCCCATGGAGGACCTTCATGTGAGGCGCGATCATTCCGCTTCCCTTGGAGATGGCACCGATGTAGACCATCGTACCGTCGGAGAGACGTACACGGGCCGCACACTCCTTCTTGATCGTGTCGGTGGTCATGATGGCCTCTGCGAAACGAGCATCGGACTCGCGACCGATGTCCAACTCCCTGGATGCGCGGTGGATTCCGTACTTGATCTTGTGCATGTCCAGGAAACGACCTATGAGTCCGGTGGACATGACACCGACCTGTACGGGATCGAGATTCAGCTCGTTGGCCACATCCTGCTTCATGGTCATGGCATCCTCGATACCGCGACGACCGGTGAGTGCATTCGCATTTCCGCTGTTGATGACTACCGCGGTAAGGGTCGGGGAGTTCTCCCTCATCATGACCTGTACGGGTGCGGCCTTTACGTTGTTGCTCGTGAATCCTGCGAATGCGCTTGCAGGTACCTCGGAACGGAGAAGACCGAGGTCCAACGAACGGTATTTGACTCCGCTGTGGACACCTGCTGCCTTGAAACCTTCAGGAGTTGTGATTCCTCCATCGATGAACTCTACCATTGTTTACACCCCCAGACCAGGGAAGTCCAATCCCGCGGTCTCGTCGAATCCCATCATGAGATTCATACACTGTACTGCCTGACCGGATGCACCTTTCACCAGATTGTCCAATACACTGAATGCGACCACTTTGTTACCAAACGCCTTCAGACCGACCTGAGCATGGTTGGAACCCACGACCGCACGGATCGTCGGATCAGG
>JAFVZR010000171.1 GCA_017508065.1 Candidatus Methanomethylophilaceae archaeon | reverse complement strand
GCATGGTGTATTGGCAAGCTTATAGTGTTTCCCTGTGCAGTAAACATAACATCGCCCGAACGACACTTCCCTGTCCCGTGATATGAATTGGAAAACAGAGTCTGGACGAAGTGGGAAGTCCAACGAATCCGTATGCATATAATGACGCTGGAGGAACTTATCGTCTAATTTATCAAAAGAGCCGCCCATGATCGGGCCCCCGTTGTCCGGGAAACCGAGTTCGAATACCGGTATCGTGACCACCATCTTACGGGAGAAGTCAGGTATCGTCAGACCGTCGGACCTGAGTTCGGATTTGCATATCCAATAATCCGATAATCTTCTACATTACGTGAATTCGGCACTTTGTTTTTGATTTTTTGACCGAGGTCGATAGCTACCGCTATCCGACCATGGTCACAACGATCAGTGGATGAGGTGGTCCACGTCGAGGCCGAGGGTATCGACATAGTCCATGTACCCGTCCGCAAGATGCTGAGTCCCCTCGAAATGTTCCGAATCGGTGTCCCTGTCATGCACGAGTATCAACGTGACGAACCTCTCGACCATACCCTCTGCGGTGATCTGGTATCCCTTGGTCTTCAGGACATGACCGATCACATCGGACATCATCGTCGTGAGTGAGATCACGAACATCATCGCGTTCTCCCTCGACGGTTTGTGGATGTAGACACGGGACATGTTCATGCCGTTCTTCTCCAAACGGAATGCGTGTTCGATCCTGTACTGTCCTAGATAGGTCTTCAGGACCGTGTCTGCTGTCGCACCCGACCTGATGTTGTCTCCATCCTGAATCGAACGTGGAAGATTCACCCTTATTCGGTCTTCCCCTGCGACCATGACCCAGATTCACCTCGATCGGTTCAATCCTTCAGCAGTAGCTATCTCAAAAATTATGGAGAATCCAGGAAACCACACCGTTTCCCTGAAATCTGGCGACAAAAACAACTGATTCCGAAAGATAATAATCAATTTTTCAAAGTGCCGAATTCACGACAGATACAGTGCCGGTGGTCCAGCACCTCATGAGGCCGGCGATTGTCAGTGTTGTGTTGGACCCGAAGGAGATTCTTGACGAAATCGCGGACTACTGAGATATGCGGGCAGGGTAGGAGCACCCCTCCTTTCGGACACACGGAATGCGACGGAGGTCCGGGGCATCCCGCACGATCACATCTTACCATACGACCATACTGAGGTCATGAACGGACACGGAGTGTTGGAGAGGGTCGCTGCCATGCAGGCGGGGATCTTGAGGGCGTCGATGGTCGGGGACCAGGAGGGGGTAAGGTACCTCTCGGAGAGGTTCCTCTCGTCCCCGGACGCCAGGATGCTAGCGGTTAGGAACGTGACATCGTCGTTATCGACCAAGAACCTGGGTGTGCATGAGGCGTAGGAGGGTCCCGCGAACCTGATGAAGGGCTCGCTCATGCTGTCGCACCACGGGTACGTGAGTGACCCGTTTCTGGCGTTCACCATACACTACGACAAGACCGGCAGGGACAGGGGCATATGCATCCCCATCGATTCCTCCGATGAATCCACCGAGGCATCCGCAAGGAAGGCACTGGAGCAGATCAGGGAGAGGGACTACATCCACGGCCTAGAGGGTCCCACACTCCTCTACGGCATAGCTTTCCGCAACAAGAGGCCCACCGCCCTATCGGAAATGGATATCCGGACATGATGCATACTCATCGCATGCAACGTTGACTGCACGCGACAAGTGTATTAACCCGGAGTTCAATCTTGAAGGTATCATGGCCAGACCCCTGCCGATAGGCGTCCAGGATTTCAAGGAAGTTCGTGATGAGGGATACCTCTATGTCGACAAATCTGACCTGATCCCCCAGATACTGTCTCAGAAGTCTGAAGTCTACCAGTTCACAAGACCCAGACGTTTCGGCAAGTCCCTCAACCTCAGCATGCTGGATGCATTCTTCAACATCAAGTATCCCAGGGACAACACATGGTTCGACGGTCTGAAGGTATCGGATTGCAGGGAATGCGATGAGCACAGGAACGCATATCCAGTCATCTACATGGATTTCAAGGATCTTGATGCGCCCGATCTTGATCTGTTTCTGGATAAACTGGGGCTCAAACTTTCCAAATTGTATGGAATGCACGGATACCTTGAAGATTCAGAACAATTGGATCGTGCGGATAAGTCGGATTATGATTCGGTCTTCTCCCGTACCGTGGATCGGGCTGGAATAGGGTATTCTCTCAAGAGCCTTTCCGATATGCTTTACAAACATCACGGGAAGAAGGTAATCATCCTGATAGACGAGTACGACAACCCCATCCACAACGCGTTCGGGAAGCCGCATCACCAGGAGATACTAGGTACGATGAGGGACATCCTCTCATCCGCGTTGAAGGGAAACGACTCGCTCGCTTTCGGAGTCGTGACCGGCGTGATGCAGATCTCCAAGGAATCCATCTTCTCGGGATTGAACAACCTCAAGGTGAACAACGTCCTCAGCAAGGACTTCGATGAATTATTTGGTTTCACCGACGAAGAGGTCAAGGCGATACTGGAAGAACACGGACATCCCGAGAGGATCGATGAGGCCCGCGAATGGTACGACGGTTACAGGTTCGGGGATACGGATATCTACAATCCCTGGAGTCTCCTGAACTATGTGGGTGAGAGGTTCGAACCGAAACCGTACTGGGCTGGTACCAGCGGTAACTCCATCCTGGAGGAACTGTTTGAAGACGCCTCTCCCGAACTATGGGGCGAATTCAGATTGCTATCTGAGAGGGCCTCCATCCCCTACGAGGTGAAACCCGCCATCACGTTCAAGGACCTGCACACCGACGAGAGGAACATCTACTCCATGCTGGTCATGTCCGGGTACCTGACCGCAGAAGTACATGATGATGGTAAGTCTTCAATCCGCATACCCAACGGCGAGATGGCGAACGTCTTCGGTAGATACATCCTGGACAGACTCAATATCGATTCACCGATGTACGTCAACTCATTGTCCAAGGCATTCGTCAAGGGGGATGTCGACCTTGTAGAATCCGAACTGTACGATTTGTTCGCATCCTCCGCCGGTAACGCGATGCTCAACGACGAACACTCCTATCAGGCGTTCGTCACGGGTATGCTGATGTTCCTGAACGGAAAATATTCGGTCAAATCCGATTTTGAGGAAGGAAACGGAAGATACGATATCAGGTTGGAGTGCAGGTATAGCGACTTCCCGAACATCGTCATAGAGATCAAGCGCATCCCCATCGATTCCTCCGATGAAGTCGCCGAGGCATCCGCAAGGAAGGCACTGGAGCAGATCCGTCAGAGGGACTACATCCACGGTCTTAAAGGTCCCACACTCCTCTATGGTATCGCTTTCCGCAACAAGAAGCCCACTGTGATTTCAGAGAAGATGGACATCCAACCATGACGCATATCTGTCGCACGCAACGTTAACTGCACGCGACAACTCTATTAACTCAAAAATCCACTTGGAGAACATCATGGCAGGGAACCTGCCGATAGGCTTCGACAACTTCAGGAACATCCGTGAACAGGGTCGTCTATATATCGATATGACCAATATGATGCCTCAAATATTATCACAGAAATCCAAGGTCAACCTGTACACCAGACCGAGACGTTTCGGCAAGTCCCTCAACCTCAGCATGCTGGATGCATTCTTCAACCTCAAGTGCCCGAAAGACAACACCTGATTCGACGGTCTGAAGGCATCAGAATGGTAACTATTCAGGACCTTGTCGATACGGTGTCAGATTAACCTCTGAAAGCAGACATTATAGCATCGAATCCCAAAATTTAGGTTAGAAATAATCCGTGGAACACATGCCCCACATCAAGATGGAAATCCTGTTTATAGGATAAGTACGCTATACGGGGGACGGTGAGGTGGAATCACTGAACCAATCATCGGTCAATCGTAACCGATGGTCAAACCATAAGGAAAAGGTCTAACGATGAAGATCAAAATCGGAATTGCAGGATATGGTAATCTAGGAAAAGGTGTCGAAAGCGCCATCCATTACAGTGATGACATGGAACTCGTGGCAGTGTTCACACGCAGGAATCCTGATGATGTGAAGACGTTGACCGGTGCTCCCGTCTATGATTTGGATAAGATTTCAGAGTGGAAGGACAGGATCGATGTCGTCATCCTCTGCGGAGGAAGCGCCAACGACCTCCCCACACAG
>JAFVZR010000170.1 GCA_017508065.1 Candidatus Methanomethylophilaceae archaeon | reverse complement strand
TGCGGATTCGATGTTGGATCTCAGGACCCCTCCCTTTTTGAAATTCATATGGAACGTACCCACATGCATCGCAGTACCCAGGCGGCTGCCCATGGCACCGAATATGTTTCCACGCATACCTATGGCAGCGTAGATGAGAACAATCATGCCCGGTATCATCACGAGGTAGTCCTCCATGGTTACCATGAAGAATCCGGCAAAGAGGTCGGCGGTTCCGGCTATGATAAGTGCCAGGAGTCCCATGACGAGAGTCGGTTTGTTACGGATGAAGAATCCGTTGGATCTCTCGATTTTGTCCTCTCCCAAAAAATCACCTCATGACATTTGTCTAATCGAAACTGCATCGGTTACATCTTATAAATTGGTTTGTCGAACGGTCAAATGGGGTATCGGCAATTAGACTGGCTCATATGTACGCCGTCATAATTGGGGGGGGGCCAGCATCCTCCCTCGTCACCTATAATTATATATTCGGACTGGATGATAAATGGCTAGGAAGCGAATATGACCGATTCATCGATCAATTCAGATACAGAGGACAGCGCACGTAGATTGCGGTGCAACGCCGCTACAAGGAGGTCTTTGCAATGAGCGAAGACGATTATGTTGACCTCGATCGTATAGATATGACTGTTCAGGAACTTCTCACGGAGATGAAGGACATCTCCGAAGTCATCGTCGATCTGGCATATGCCTCTCTCATGTACAACAGCAGGGAGATGGCCATGCGTGTCAATGAGCTCGAGGATGAGATGGAGGAGTTGAAGTACGCCATGCGTGTGAAGGCGTTGATGGCCGCAAGGACCCGTGAGGATGCCAAACAGCTCTCCGGAATCCTTCAGATAGCATCTGCCGCCGACCGTATCTCGCATGCAGCCGGCGAGATCGTGGAACTTCTCGATGTCGCACCCGAGAAGCGTCCGTTCATCACGAACCTGATCAACGAGTCCGATGAGAAGATCCGTATGATCAGGATCAGTCCATCGTCCGATATGGCAGGGAACACCATCGGTAAGTTGGGTGTCGAAGCCAACACAGGAATGAAGATCATCGCTCTCAAGAACCGTTATGGTTGGACCTACGATCCGGATGACAATGTCAAACTCCGTGCAGGGGACGACATCATCGTGAGTGGAACGGAGGATGGAGGAAACCGTCTTTCCGAGTTCGCATCCGGAAGGATCCCATGGGAGTTCGATGAGGAAAGGAGTGGTGAGGATGAATAAGATCGAATCCATGCTTTTGGAACTCAAGGACACTTCGGAGTTCATGATCGACCTTGCCTACTCTTCCCTGTTGTACAACAACAGTGAGATCGCGGAGGAGGTCGAGTTCCTCGAGAGGAAGATGGACGACCTCAGTGCCGACATCCAGGAGGCCATCGTAAATCTTGGAATGCAGCAGCCCCAGGAGATTGCGAAGTTCTCCGTTATCCTGAGGTTGCAGATGGCCATCGAGGACATCGCGAACGCTGCGGCATCCATCGCGGACGTCGTCCTTCGTGGTCTTGGCGATCACCCCGTCATCCAGATGAGTATCCAGGAGTCGGAGGTCACGATCGAGAAGGCGCTCATCGCACCCAATTCGATCCTCAAGGACAAGTCCCTCGGAGAGCTCAGACTCGGAAGCCACTGTGGTATGTATGTCATCGCCATCAAGCGTGACGATATGTTCATCTACAATCCCGGAAGGGATGAGGTTCTCCGTGAAGGCGATGTGCTGATCGCCAATGGTCCCGATGACGCGGCCGATTTCTTTATCGGACTTGCGGATGGTTCCGAGAAGGAACTCTGATCAAACCAATTCATTTTCCCGTTCCCTTGTTTGAACGGGATTCTTCATTTTATCGAAAGTTATGCAGAAATTATTGTCTCAATCAGAAATAATGAACAAGAAGTGGTAGCCCCGTGCAGATTCGAACTGCAGTCGCATGATCCAGAGTCACGCATGATTGACCACTACACTACGGGGCTGTGTGAAACGTCCAATAACGAACTTATTTTAATAGATTGCGGTCGACACTTTTAAAAAAAATGGTGTTGGATGGGGCAAAGCCCCATCTTTTATTCAAAGAAGGGATTTCTTGACTTCCGCGTAGATATCGGAGATGTCTCCGACACCGGGGATGGTGACGAGCTTTCCTCTCTTCTCGTAGTACTCGATGAGGGGGAAAGTGTTCTTGCGGTAGACCTCGAGTCTGTTCTTGACGGTCTCCTCCTTGTCATCGTCCCTCTGGTAGAGCTGTGCACCGCACTTGTCGCAGATGCCCTCCTTCGCTGGGGGTTTGTTTGCCAAGTGGTAGACAGCGTTACAGTCGGGGCACGACCTCCTCTGGGTGAGTCTGGTGATGAGTTCCTCGTCGGGAACGTCGATGTTGATGGCGATGTCGATGTCGACCTGCTCTGCGAGAGCGTCCGCCTGCTCAACGGTTCTGGGGAATCCATCGAGGATGATCTTGTCGAGTCCTCCGATCTTCTCCTTCATGAGTCCGATGATGAGGTCGTTGGGAACGAGTCCTCCGGAGTCCATGTATGTCTTTGCCTTGAGACCGAGTTCGGTCTGGTTCCTGACCGCCTCACGGAGCATGTCCCCGGTGGACAGCTTGACGTATCCGAGGTCGTCTCCCATCTTCTCTGCCTGGGTTCCCTTTCCGCATCCGGGAGGGCCCAAAAGGACTACCTTTGCCTTCATGGTCCACTCGTAGGCCAATTGACCTATATAACTGGGCCGATGGAAAAAATGTCGTTTTCTTATAGCCAGCAGGTTAACAGGCCTTATTTAAGGAATGTTAAAATACGAGTCGATAAGTAGGTTTATATCGCAATCCATCGTATTATGAGATAGGTGAAACATGGACGCGAGCATTATTGAGAGAATAGAGAAGATCGTAGGAAAGGACGGATACTCCGTCAGTATCGCAGACCGTTACACATACGGATTCGATGCATCGATCTTCCACAACACGCCAGACATCGTAATTCAGCCCAAGAGCACTGAGGAAGTCTCCGAGATCATGAAGATCGCCAATGAGAATCTCATCCCCATCGTACCCAGGGGCGCAGGAACCGGACTCTGTGGATCCGCAGTTCCGATCAAAGGCGGAATCGTGCTCGACATGTCCAAGATGAACAAGGTCATCGAGGTCAGCGTAGGGGACCTTTGGGTCGATGTGCAGGCAGGATGCATCTACAACGCATTGAATGCAGAGCTCGCAAAGTACGGGTTCTTCTTCCCCTGCTCCCCCGGATCCGCAGAGGCAGCCACGATCGGAGGAATGGTCGCAGCCAACGCTTCCGGAATGAAGGCGGTCAAATACGGAGCTACCAGGGACTTCGTCCTCGGACTCACGTTCGTCAAGGCCGATGGAGAGATCGTACGTGCCGGAACCAAGACCATCAAGGACTCTTCCGGATACCAGCTTGCTCGTCTCCTCTGTGGAAGTGAAGGAACGCTCGGAGTCATCACCGAGATCACGCTCATGCTCACCACCAAACCCAAGACTTCCGCATCCTTGCTTGCATCCTTCAAGACCGTGTACGATGCAGGACGCTGTGTGTCCGCGATCATGGCACACCCCCTGATCCCCGCATCATGCGAGCTCATGGATAAGGTCTCCATCAACGCCGTCAACAAGTCACAGGGCAACCCTCTGCCTGACTGTGAGGCACTCATCATCCTCGAGGCCGACGGAGAACCCGAGCAGGTCGACAGGGACCTCAAGACCATGGAGGAGATCGCAAAGAGCATCGGTGCACTCACCGTCACTCCCACCTATGACAAGAAGCAGATCGCTGCATGGACCTCTGCAAGGAAGTCCGTCATGACCTCCCTGTCCCAGTTGAAGCCGGGATTCACATCCGTATCCCTCGCTGACGACATGGCGGTACCGATCTCCAAGATCCCTGATGCGGTCACCGCATACCAGCAGATCTCCGACAAGTACAGGGTCACCGTTGCTACATATGGTCACGCAGCTGATGGAAACCTCCACACCAAGATGCTCCTCGACCCCCTCGACAAGGACGAGTGGGACAGAGGTGTCGCAGCGGTCACCGAGATCTTCGATAAGACCATCGAGCTCGGAGGAACCGTCACTGGTGAGCACGGAGTCGGAATCTCCAAGGCACTCGACTTCCAGAAGGAGAGGGCATCCGTACTTTCGTCCATCAGGGCGATCAAGAAGGCAATGGATCCCAACAACATCCTGAACCCCGGAAAGCTCGAGCAGTGGGAAGGTCCGATCCTCCGCAACCTCAGGTACCCCTGTAAAGAGTACATGTGAGATGGGGGAATCCCCATCTCCAAACATTTTAAAAATTCTGAAAAAATGGGTGAGGGGTTTTTTTTACCTTCAAATGAATCTGATCGCGATGTACAACGCTATCAGTATGGCGACCATAACGAAGTATACTGGCTTGTTCCATTTGTAAATCTTGCTTCCGTCGAACGGCATTATGGGAAGCATGTTGAATATCGCCAACACGACGTTCAGGTGTGCAATCAGGTACAGGAGTGCCGACACTCCGCCGGTGGTAACGATGGACAGTATGAGGAACGCCACGGCGAGTACTCCGTTGACGGCCGGCCCTGCAATGCTGATGAGTGCGTTGTCCTTATCATTTATGCGCCCATAGATCATCACGGCCCCAGGTGCAGCGATAAGGATACCCAGTATCGATACTATCAGTCCCATGATGAGTCCTGCAGGGTACATCCTGAATTCTGCCCATGCACCCATCTTCTGCGAGACGAACTTATGTCCCAGTTCGTGAAGCAGGAATGAGAATGTCACCGCTACGATGGAGAATCCGAACCAACAGAGCGTATTGATCGCCCAATTCGTGCTGAAGAAGTTCTTTACTCCCATGTAAAGGATTGTGAATGAGACAGACAGTGCCAGCACGGCAATGCCTATGTGTTTGAGCTCTGTCTTGCTCGTACTTGCCTTCTTACCGAAGTTTGGATTGATCTCTATTGTATACTCGGGTCTGTAGGGCATACGTCATTGAAAGTCTGTCTGGTAGATAAGGGTGTGTTATTCTATTCATGGGAGAGGTTATAAAACGGGCTGTATATCGGTGTATTATGGTCTCCAACTATGTTGCGAACAGCAAGACAACCGCACGTTGGTGCGATAGGTGCGGAACCCTCGTTCTGGGTAATGCATGCGGTTGCGGTTCGGAGATCAGGTCTTTCCAGATCAACAGCCCCGGAGATGTACGTCCTGCAATGGGAAAGGGTAGGGATCTGGTACTGGCACTTCTGAAGGAGAATTTCGGCACGGATGGTGGTCTCTCCGATAAAGCGATCTTCCTCAACAAGATCCCGGGAGCGGACCGTTCCGACGAGGTCATCGCTCACGGCGAAGTCATCGCTGTGATAAGGTTCGAAGTGGAGCTCAACAGGTTCTCCTTGGAACTGAGACAGGCAGGGGCTGAACTCCTGAAGGACATGGCAACGACCAATGTCGTGGTGTTCGGTAACATGTCTGGACATCTGAAGGGAAAATCCGTTCCGGGTGCCAATATCCGTGAGATCAAGGGAGATTTCGAGGAAGGGGCACCGTTGCTTCTGATAAAAGGTGGAAAGGTGGGCCCTGGTACTGCATATGTATCGAGCAAGGAGATGCGTGATGCGGAGAAGGCATTCAGGATCAAGGACCTGAATTCACTGACAAACATGCCTTTGTCACCCGATTCCGACAGGAAGAGATTCATATCTGCAAATCTGGCACATCTACGTTCCATCGAATCCAACGCTGCTTCGGACATAAGGTCGTTCATCAAGGACAAGAAGCAACCTGTCACATCATCCTTCTCCGGAGGGAAGGATTCACTGGCTGCATTGGGGGTTCTGATGAAGGTCAAGAAAGACCCAGAACTTCTCTTCGTGGACACGGGACTGGAATTTCCCGAGACCGTGGCGTATGTCGATGACTTCGTTAAGAAACATCGTTTGAGATTGCACAGGGCGGAGGCGGGCGATGCATTCTGGAAGAATGTGGGTGCATTCGGACCTCCTGCCAAGGATTTCAGATGGTGTTGTAAGGTCTGTAAGTTGGGCCCCATCACGGACATGATCGCCAAGGATTTCCCCAAGGGTACGATCACGATAGAGGGTAACAGGATGTTGGAATCATTTTCCAGATCCAAGATCGGATTCGTTTCCAAGAATCCCTTCGTCCCTAATCAGACCAATCTCAATCCAATCAGGACCTGGACCTCCGCAGAGGTTTGGGGATATATCTGGATGCGCGGTCTGGAATACAATCCCATGTACGACCGTGATTTCGAGAGGATCGGTTGTTATCTCTGCGCATCATGCCTCTCCAGTGAGTGGAGGAATGTGGAGAAGACCCATCCTAAGTTGTACAAGAGATGGGAGGACCATCTGCTCCATTATGCAAAGGAACGTTCCCTTCCCAAGGAGTATGTGGACATGGGATTCTGGAGGTGGAAGGTTATGCCACCGAAGATGGTCCGTATCGCTGAGGAGCGCAATCTCCATTTCCAGCCCAGTACCGGTGCGGGTCCATCGATGAAGGTCCTGAAGGGAGCATCATCGTGTGCGGCAGGCGGTTTCTCCATGGAGGCCGTCGTCACCGTTCCAAGGAGCAGGGATTTCTCCTCAGTTGCAGAGGCATTGAGGACCGTCGGAGAGGTGAAGTACTCTGATGATTTCGAGATCGCATTGGTCAAGACCAAGGCGGGTACCGCCAAGCTGTTCGGCGGAGGGCAGGTATCCGTTACGTCGAAGAGGAAGGAGGACGCGGAATCACTCTTCGAGAGGTCTGTCAAATCATTGCTGAGGGCGCAGATGTGCACATCGTGCGGTATATGTGCCAAGAAGTGTGCCAGACGTGCCATCAAGATAAAGGATGGATTCCACGTGGACCCTAACAAGTGCAATTCATGCGGCAGGTGTGAATCCTCCTGTATGGTGTCCCACTATTACGATAAGATCATTTGATCCGATACCGTTTGTCATACCTGGCACTTGTAGGTCATTGTGTCAATGTCATAGAAAAAAGTGAAAGGTGTTTTTGGGGGCGAAGCCCCCTTCAACATGCGAAGTAGCCGTACTTCTTGAGCATGTATCTCTTGACCTGGTGTGCACCGAGGAAGTACACGATTGCGATGAACGGCATCCACAGCAGACACCACCATGGGATGGGGATGAGCTCTGCTACAGGGAAGTCCGCGATCGTGGCCCAGAGTGTTCCAGTGAACGGCAGGATGGTACCGATCGCCAATGCGATGATGGTGGTACATACCAGCAGTTTGGAGGACCATGCCTGTACGAACGGCATCTTGTTGGTACGAACGATATGGATCGCCCAAACCTGCATCCAATACTGTTCGATGATCCAAATGGATGCGAACAGAATCTCGAATGCGGTACCGCTCATGTCTTCCATCCTAAGGACTGCATCTCTGGCGTTCATCACCACTCCGTCAGCGGTAACGACATCCATCGTAGCGAATACGACGAAGATCATGAATGCCCACGTCATTATATCCGTGATCGGACACATCGGACCATACCTGAACATGACCGATTTCAAATTCGGCGCATCCCACTTACGCGGTTCACGTACGAACTCGTCCTCGACCTTATCCCATGGGATGGCAAGACATGCGAAG
Organism: Candidatus Methanomethylophilaceae archaeon; assembly: GCA_017508065.1. Classification (GTDB taxonomy): domain Archaea; phylum Thermoplasmatota; class Thermoplasmata; order Methanomassiliicoccales; family Methanomethylophilaceae; genus SIG5. The sequence goes on along the minus strand of JAFVZR010000170.1, from coordinate 17,913 downwards.
TCATTGATCAGGTTGAAGATCAGGATCATAATCGCACCCATGGGCTCGAAGTTGAAGATCAGACTTCCGAGGATGAGTGAGAACATGTATCCGAAGTTGATCGAACCGATCATCTTCACATACTTGATGGAGTTGACATAGACCTTCCTTCCCTCAATCGCACCATTCTTCAGAATGTTGAGGTCCTTTTCAAGAAGGATCATGCTGGCAGTCTCTTTGGCGATGTCCGTACCGGTATCGACCGAGATACTGACATCCGCGTTCTTCATAGCGATGACGTCGTTGATTCCATCTCCCATGAGTCCGACGGTGTGGCCGTTCTCACGGAGTGCAAGGACGATACGTGATTTGTTGTCAGGTGTGAGCCTTGCGAAGATGTTGGTATTCTCAACGCTTACCTTGAGGTCCTCATCGGACATGGTATCGATCTGCACGCCTGTGAGGATGTTGTCTGTGGGGATACCAATCTCTTCGCAAACGTAACGGGATACATACTCGTTGTCACCGGTGAGGACCTTGACTCCGATTCCGTACTCCTTGAGGCTTGCGATAGCTTCCTCTGCAGTCTCCTTGACGGGGTCGGTGAAGACCAGGAATCCGGTGAAGATGAGTTCGTTCTCATCCTCTGCTGAGAATTCCTTCTTTCCACTGGGGAGATATTTGTGTGTGATACCCAACACACGCATTCCCTTTGCGCTGTACCATTCCACGAGTCCCATGACGTCATTGACGATGTCGTTGTTGAGGGGCTGGATGTTACCTTCGGGGTCCAGGTATCCAGTGGAGATCGAGAGGATCTCGGGAATTGCACCCTTGGTAATCATTATGTTGACGTCATCGTCCTGTTTGACGATCACGGTGGCCCTTCTTCTGATGAAGTCGAAGGGAACGTCACCTATCGGTGTGTATGCTTCCAAATCCTCTTCGAAGAACTTCTCGTAGGCATACTCGTCGATGGCCCAATCGATCTGATTGGTCGCAGAGGATAGATTCCTTGAATTGAGACATGCGAACAGTTCGACCTTGTTGCTGTGGGTTCCGTACAGGTCGTTGCAGGCCATGACGGAGATCCTGTTCTGGGTCAGTGTACCGGTCTTGTCCGAACAGAGGATGTCCATAGCACCGAAGTTCTGGATGGCGGTCACGTCCTTGACGATGACCTTGTTCTTCGACATGTCTATGGCACCCTTCGCAAGGTTCGTAGAGACTATGGTAGCTAGCATCTCCGGCATAAGACCGATGGCGAGAGTCAATGAGAAGATGGTCGCTTCCATGAAGTCCTCGAAGAGGAAGGCACCGTTGTTCAGGTATGCCTTGACAATCATGATTATGAACACAGGGGGGACCATGAACAACATGATCTTCAGAAGGACACTGACAATCTCCTTGCTTCCCTTGTCATAGGTGGTGGCGGTCTTCTTCTTGGTAAGCTTCTCGGTCATCGAACCGAAGACCGTGTCATTACCGACGGAGATAACGATCGCTTCCGCGGATCCTCCGACGACATTGGTTCCCATGAATGCGAGGTTGTCGCATCCGAGGATGTTTCCGTCAACGTTGCGTGATTCTGCTGTTTTGCTGATTCCTCCAGATTCACCAGTGAGCGATGATTGGTCGACCTTGAGGTGGTTGGATTTGATGATCCTGACATCTGCGGGGACCATGTCTCCCGTGTCGAGGATGACGATATCTCCGACGACGATGTCTTTGGAATCTACTTCCATCTCAGCATCTTCACGGCGGACCGTGATGATCGTCGTGACCATGCTCACTAGTTTCGCCGCAGCTTTACTGCTACGGGTCTCCTGGATGAACGTCATGGTTCCACTGACCAGAATGAGGGTGGTCAGGATGACGAAGTAGATGATGTCGGGGTCGAGAATCATCCAAAGGATATCGATGATACCCAATGCAATGATGAAAACGTTCACAAAAGAGCGATAAAGCCTCTTCAGGGTGGCGTACTTGTTGTGATTGGAGATCTCGTTCCTTCCGTACTTGATACGTGAAGTGGTGATCTCCTCATTGAAGTGTCCCTCTGGGCGGCTCTCGTACTGTTCCATGATCAGGGCCACATCAGAGGTAGCGGCCAAGGTCATTCTATCTTCTGGGTTGGACGAGCTGATTACCACGAAAGAGGGACGGCAATTTCACGACTTAAAACAATCCCTCACCATGTCTGGCCAGTGACAAAAAATCATGCTGTTTGACTCTGAGGGGGCATAAAAAAGAATGCTATCTACCACGTTTGGATTAGGTCGGAATTGTCCGCGTATGCTCACTGGTAACATCGGAATTCTGCCAAATGTGTATGGATTTGACCATTCCTCGTGTTAATCTGTTAACTGTATCTCTGGTTGTTATATCTCGATCAGTCCAATCGAATACACAATCCGATTGAGAATGTCGGAAACTGAAAGGAGTGAATGAAATGTATTGCAAGGATTGTGGAATGGACATTGGAAACGGAAACTACTGTGGAAACTGCGGATCCGGACTCTTTGGAATGGTGCCGAACAACGGTCAGTTCATGACCGGCAGAAGGAAGGTCAATAAGTTGGCGTTCGGTATGCTGGCACTATTCACAGGGTCTATGGGATTGCACAGATTCTACTCAGGTAAGAATAGGTCAGGCATCATGTATCTGCTGTTCTTCTGGACGTTGATACCGTCCTTCCTCGGTTTCATCGAAGGGATCATGGCCTTAACCAAGGAGGATGACGGCTCGTGCAACATCGAGGTGGACCCTGACAAGTACTTCATCTGATCCGATATGACTGTGCCAGACGTAAGTATTAATTGAAACGTCTTACCGTATAATTTGGGTAAAAAAAATATGTGCCAGACGGGGAAACCCGTCCGGCTTATTGTTTTCACAGGGGAACGACCTTGATGGAAACGTTCTTTCCAGTGATGTCCCAGACCTTGAATCCGTCGCCCTCAATGGGTTCGGAGAAGGTAAGGTTCTTGGCTCTGACCTCACCTGCGATGAAGTCCTTCCAGGTGGAGAACAGCTTGTTGAGGTACTCCTCTGCTCCGACATCGATATCGATGTACTGCTCCACATTGAGCTTCATGTCCTTACGCATCTGCTGGATCCTGCGGATGAGCTCTCTGGCATATCCCTCGGCCTCGATCTCGGGGGTGACATCGAAGTCGATGACGATCTGTCCTTCGCTGTAGTCGCAGGGCTCCTTGTCCCTGGGCATCTTGTCGGACTGGATGTAGACGATGTCCTTGATGTTACCCTGCTGTTTGAGGACGTCCTCGAACATCTCCACGGCCTTGTTGGATTCCGCATCCTTTCCGCAGACATAGATCTGTTTGAGGGGCCATCTGAGCTTGGATCCCATCTTCGCCCTCTCGGTGGCGATGGTCTCGACGAGCTCCTGGATGATGGACATGTTGTGCTCGATGTCCTCCTTGATGAGGGATTCGTTGCACTTGGGCCAATCCTCCATGTGGACCGTGAGCAGGGTTCCGCCCATGTGCCTGTAGACCTCCTCGGAGATGTGGGGGACATAGGGTGCCATGGCGATCGCGGTCTGCATGATCGCGTAGTACAGGGTACAGTAGGATGCGATCTTGTCGTTCTTGGACTCCTCGTCCTCGGTCCAGCTGCGGTCCCTGATGAGCTTGACGTACCACTTGGAGAGGTCCTCCATGATGTAGTTCTCGAGGGCACGTGCTCCCTTGTGGAGTTCCCTGGACTCGAGTGCAGCGGTGACGGCCGCCTTCATCTTCTCGGTCTTGGAGAACATCCAGCGGTCCTCGTTCCTGAGGTACTTGTCGACATCTGCGAGGTCGTACTGTGCGGGATCGAATCCATCGATCTCCATGTACATGGATGCGAACTTGACCACGTTCCAGTACGTGTTGAGTACTTTCCATGCGTTCTTTGGTCCTTCCTTGAGTGGAGGGTTCTTCTTCATGTCCCACTGGAAGCAGGTGTCCTCCCAGGGAGCGTTCGCACGGACGGAATAGAGCCTCATGGCGTCTGCTCCGAACTCCTTGATGACGTCCTTGGGTTCGACTACGTTTCCGAGTGACTTGGACATCTTCTGTCCCTTGGGGTCCAGCATCCAAGCGTGCATCATGACCTCGTCGTAGGGGGCCTTGTCGAAGGAGATGACTCCTGCTCCGAGCTGGGAGTAGAACCATCCTCTGGTCTGATCGTGTGCCTCTACGATGAACTTTGGAGGCCACCATGTGTCGTATTCCTCCTTCTTCGCAGGGTATCCGAGGGATGCCCATGCTGCGACTCCCGAGTCGAACCATACGTCGAGAATGTCAGGTACCCTGTGCATGGTCTTTCCGCACTTGGGGCAGGGGAAGGTGACCTTGTCGATCCAGGGTCTGTGGATGTCCATGCCCTCGGTGTAACCGTCGGCTCCCTTAAGCTGCTCGATCTGACCGACCGCCTTCCTCTCACCGCATTCGCACTCCCAGACGGGAATCGGGATTCCCCAGTACCTCTGCCTGGAGACGCACCAGTCCCTGGCGCCCTCGACCCAGTTCTTCTCTCTGGTGGAACCTGCCCAATCGGGGACCCACTTGACCCTATCGATCTCGGCGAGCATGTCGCTCTTGACCTTGGGGACGGTGATGAACCACTGCCTGGTGTTCCTGTAGATGATGGGGGTCTTGCACCTCCAGCAGTGTCCGTACCTGTGCTTGATCTTCTCGGTGTTGAAGAGGACTCCCTTCTCCTTCAGGTACTTGATGATCTCGTCGTTGGCGGTCTTGACCTTCTTTCCCTCCATCATGGGGAATGCCTCGGTGTACCTTCCTGCCTCTCCGACGGGACAGAACGGCTCCATGCCGTATCTCTTACCGGTGTCGTAATCGTCGGGACCGAATCCGGGTGCGGTGTGGACGAGACCAGTGTTGTCGTTCTCGACGTAATCCGCATTGACGACCTTGTAGACGTACTCGGACCTCTTCAGGTACTTGGGGTCGATGTCGAACGGCGGGATGTATGCCATTCCGACCATGTCCTTACCTTTGTACCTCTCGATGACCTCGAACTTCTCGAAACCGCCCTTCTTGGTGACGTACTCCGCCTGTGATTCGAGACAGATGACGATGTCCTCTCCGGATTCGCCGGTCAACTTGAGTTTCGCATAGTCGAACTCCGGGTGTGCGGCGATTGCCATGTTGGACGGAAGTGTCCAAGGTGTGGTGGTCCAGATGAGGAGGGAGGTGGTAGGATCGTCCACGAGGGGCATCCTGATCATGACGGACGGGTCGGTCTCGTCCCAGTACTCGATCTCCGCCTCTGCGAGAGCGGTCTCACATCTGGGACACCAGGTGACGACCCTGCTGCTGGAATCGAGGAGACCTCTGTCGTAGGCACGCTGGATGGTCCACCATGCGGACTCGACATATTCCTTGTTGAGTGTCTGGTAGGGGTGTTCCCAGTCCATCCATACTCCGAGTTCCTTGAACTCCTCGGTCATGCTCTCACGGAGGGTGAGTGCGTGTTCCCTACATGTGTTGACGAAATTGTCGATACCGATGATCTCTTCGATCTCCTTCTTGGACCTGACACCGATCTCATCGGGCTTTCCGTCCTTGTTGACCCTTCCGGGGACCTTGATCATCTTCTCGATCTGGACCTCGATGGGGAGACCGTGCATGTCGTAACCAGGCTGGTCACGGACGTTGAGACCGTTCATCCTCCAGTATCTGAGGAGGATGTCCTTGATGGTCTTGTTGAACGCGGTTCCCATGTGGATATGTCCAGTGGTGTATGGGGGCCCATCGACGAAATAGAACTTCTTTCCATTCTCTCTGAGGGCCTTTGTCTTCAAATATGCATCTTCGGATTTCCAGGCTGCCTGGATCTCCTTCTCGATTGTTGGTGCATCATAATTCGCGCGGACCTGCTTTATCATCGCTAGTCACATTCCTTTCCGGAACTATCTTGTCCGGTAGGTTCGGTTAAGTCCGAGTCCTATATAATAAGCGCGCGCCTGTTCAGAAGAAGTCCAGTGAGCTCTGTGCCTTCTTTGCCCTGTTGACCTTACGGGACTCCTCTATCCTGTCCAATACGGATGTGACCCTCTTCTCCGAGAAATCATAGGATGTCATGAAGTCGATGATGCCCTGGCGATCCAAAGTACCAGGTTTGGTGGTATAATCGTCACAGTACTTGCCGTTGAGGAATATGTCCCTGATCTCCTGATACTCGGGAATCTCCACACCGAGGTGTGCCAGCGCATGTTCGATGTCACCGTGGTCCTTGATGAGTTTCAGACCTTTCTTGGGTCCGATACCGGATATGCCACCGTTGAAGTCGGTACCCATAAGGATGCACATGTCCACGAGCTGTTCCCTGTCGATCCCAAGGTTCTCGAGGAACTCCTTGGATTCCACGACCTCTGTCTTGACATCTCTGTAGAGGTCCTTGCCTGGAACCTTTCTTCTACCGGTTATCGTGACGTTCCTCAGAAGCCTGGGTGCACCGAACAGGATGGAATCGAAATCCTGGGACGCGGATGCCCACACATCTCCTTTGGAGCACATGTACGCTCCTTGCGCCTCTCCGTCGCTTGGTGCCTGAACGATCGGTACTCCCATAAGTGCCAATAGTTCTCTGGACGACTCCTGGATCTCGGTGGTCATCCTGGAGGTCTGTTGTGCCTTGGAGAATGCCTTCTTGGTGTCTCCCTCCTGTACGGCCTTGTACCACTCCTGTTCCGCCTTCTCACGTCTCTCCTTCCTTTCGGAGATTGTGCCAGATTTCAGTTCGTGTGGTTTCCCGTCGAATACGAACGTAGGTTCGATCCCGGCCTCTATGAGATTCGCCGTACGGTACAGGATGCCCGAAAGGTGGGATGTCGTACGACCCTTGGAGTCGGTGAGGGGGTAACCATCGGGTTGGCGTATGATGGAGAGGAACTGATAGATCGTGTTGTACGCATCTATGGCAATGGATTTGCCCCTCAGTTCGGACAGTTCCACTGTCCTCGCTTCCACCAGACCCGATAGGTTAACTCCCATCCGTATTCCTCCTCAGACGGAAGACTTGACATCGGAGTTGTAGACGAACACGCCGAATAGAATGATCATCGCGTCGATGATGAATGCGATCGCTGCGGCAAAAACGTTCACAAAACACAGTCCTGCGAACAGGATAGTGAACACTATGGCTAACGCGATTACAAGATTCTTGGGTTCCTTGATGTCCATGCACCTCTAACTGCATGCATGGGTTAATAGGTAACGGTATAGACCCAGTTTCAGAATTCCTTCCAGATGGCGATCTCGGCTGCCATGTCCTTCTGTTTAAACAGGTAGCTTCCTGCGGCGAGCACATCCACACCGGCCTCGTGACATCTGCGCCCGGTGTCACGGTTGATCCCACCGTCCACGGAGATCAGGATCTTCCTTCCGGTGGCATCCGCCATTCTCCTTATTTCGGAGATCTTCTCGGGGCCGTTCTCTCTGAATTTCTGCCCTCCGAATCCTGGTTGAACGGTCATCACGAGTACGAGGTCCACCTTGTCTAGAAACGGTTCTATGGCAGATACGGGAGTATCCGGATTCAGGGAGATGCCGGGATGTTTTCCCAGTTCTCTGATCCTCTTAATTGCACCATCTATGTCCCCGTCCGCTTCGACGTGGACGGTGATGTAATCGGCCCCTGCGGATGAGAACTGATCGACGTACCTGATGGGGTCCTGTATCATGAGGTGTACATCGAACACGATGTCAGAGTGTGGTCTGAGTGCCTCGATGACCAATGGTCCGATGGTGATGTTCGGAACGAACATCCCGTCCATGACGTCCAAATGTGCCCAATCAGCACCTGCTTCCGTGATATGTTTGAGTTCGTCTCCTAGTTTGGAAAAATCAGCGGACAGCATTGAAGGGGCTACGATGACCATGATTGGTAATGGCGTTGCATGGGTTTAAGCACTACTCTCTGTCCTGGAGCGGAATGAGGAGGGTATATAAGTCTGCTAGAGATTTATCGCCATATGTCCAACGATATCTGTGATGTGGTCGGATGCGAGGAATCGTCCGAAAGATCACTCAGTAAACAGAAGGTATCCTGTACCGGTCTGGAACTCAAGAATCCCGATTGTAGGAACGTCCATCTTTGCAAGAAGCATTACAAGGAGTGGAAGAAACTGTCCAAGGGTTCCATCCCAGATTATTACGGTGCAGATTGAGACATGTTGGAGATAACGTTCTTGGGGACTGGTGCCGGTGTACCCTCGAAGGATAGGGCAATGTCGGCATTGGCCATCAGACAGGGTTCTCAGGTGACTCTGTTGGATTGTGCAGAGGGGACTCAACGCCAGTTGATGATCTCCAAACTGTCCTTCATGAAGATAGATCGGATTTTCATCACGCATCTACACGGGGATCATATGCTGGGCCTCCCAGGGTTGATACAGACCATGGGTATGTCCGGAAGGAAGGATCCTCTTGAGATCTACGGTCCGAAAGGTATTGGTGACGCCATCATGGGCATGCTGAATGCATGCGAGGGCGTTTACGAATACGAACTCCGTATAATCGAAATGGATGGATGCCAGACGGTCAACTTCGATACACATTCCGTTTCGTCGTTCCCTACAAATCATGGTGTCCCCTCACTCGGATTCAGATATGCAGAGAACGATTCGCCTGGCACGTTCAATAGGGCCAAGGCGATCTCATTGGGTATATCGCCAGGTCCGGATTTTGGAAAGCTGCAGAGGGGCGAGTCCGTCAATGGGGTGAGACCTGAACAGGTCATGGATATGCCTAGGAAGGGTCTTTCCGTAGTATACACAGGAGACACTGTACCAGACGAATCCGTGGTGATCGGTTCGAAGGGTGCGGACCTGTTGATTCATGATTCGACATACGATGCAGGAGAGGATGAACGTGCTGCCAAGCATATGCACTCCACATGCATACAGGCTGCAGAGATAGCCAGGGCGGCTTCTGTAAGATACCTGATATTGACCCATTTCAGTCACAGGTACGAGGATTGTACCGTGCTTCAGGATCATGCACGCAATGTATTCGCCGACACCTTCGCCGTCAACGATTTCGATTCTTTTGAGTTGACACGTTCGGAACTCAAACCAATTTGAGTACATCCGCACGGGTGATCATCCCTATGATCTTGCCTTTGCGTGTTATGAGCACCGCATTGGATGTATTGAGCATGGATGACAATCCTTCCATCGATGTGTTTTCAGAGATGGTCGGGAAGGAATCCTCCATGACATCCGATACTCTCATTCTCGACAGTTGATCCATACTCTTTCCGGAACTTATCAGTTTAAGGATCACCTTTTCGGAAATGCTTCCTACAGAGGATTCGCCTCTGAAGACCGGCATCTGTGAGAATCCTGTTTCCTTCAGGATCTCCAACGCTTCCGGCACGCCAGAATCCTCCTGCACGGAGACGATATCGCGTGTGGCGATGTCCATGATTGGAATCTCCTTCTTCCTGTCTCCCATCTGATCCAATGTTTCGAAAAGTTTCACCACGGTGTTGTAACTGGCCGAGATCTTCCCCTGTTCCACCTTGGTGATTGTACTCTGGCTAATGCCTGATGCTGCGGCCAGTTCCGATTGTGTGATGTCCAACATCTTGCGACGTTTACGAATGTCCGATGCGGGAGGGAATCTCATATCCATGTGTAGATTAAAATTCATATATGATTATTTGCAAATCATTAGTGGTTGTATGTGAAATGCCTCATATATGATTCTGTGGCATCACATATATTTCCGATCGTTTTCATCATCCAGGTTCGTTAAACATGTCCGATGTAGAGTTCGACGATACGTCTATAGATGGTGCCGATACAAGTGCGACGATACTGTGCCAGCATAAGGGATTGTACAGGCACAATCATGTGGATGCCATCTACGTGTTCGCTATGGGCTGACGAGTTCCACATGTGGCACTTTCTGATATCGAACGGTTTAGATCAGTATGGCTTTTGTATCGTTGTACCTTTACGATACTCGGGCGCATCTTGGACATTCAGATTCTGACTGTTGGGCGGTGCGAGTTTACGATCGCCTCGATCGCTCTGTAGGTGGATGTTTCATTACAAAACGGTCATCTGTCGTGTGATCCGGATTGAATTAAATGTTGGTATTGATACGACCCTTTAATTACGGCTAACTCTATCGCGCATATATTAGTAAAAGTCAGGAGCGGAAATAATGGCAATGGGCAAAAACATCTATGTCGAAAGTATTCGCGATACTCCCACTCCCCGCGGCAAAATCGAACTTGTAGAGAGGAAAGGAATCGGACACCCCGACAGCGTCGCCGATGCACTTGCAGAGTCTGTTTCCAGGGCACTCTGTAAGATGTACATGAAGGAGTACGGACACGTCCTCCATCACAACACTGATGAAACCCAGATCGCTGCAGGTATGGCAGCACCCAAGTTCGGCGGAGGATGCATCATCGACCCCACATACATCCTTCTCGTCGGACGTGCCACTACGAACGTATCTGTTGAGAATCAGCTCAAACAGCTCCCCTGCACCCCTGTCGCACTCAAGGCAGCACGCGAGTATCTGAGGGACACGTTCCCCAACTTGGATGTGGACTCCGATGTCATCCTCGATGCCAAGCTCGGAATGGGTTCCGATGACCTCACCGGTGTCTACAAGACCTCCGGTGTCCTCGCTAACGATACCTCTTTCGGTGTCGGATATGCCCCCTATTCCATCACTGACACGCTCGTTCTCAAGACCGAGGAGATGATCAACTCCCCCGCATTCAAAAAGATCCTTCCCGAGACCGGACAGGATGTCAAGGTCATGGGATCCAGGGTCGATAACAAATTGACCATGACCGTTGCTTGTGCGATGGTCGACAAGTATGTTCCTGACAAGGGTCACTATGCTTCCGCGATCGAGGACCTCTACAACAGGGTCCAGCAGAACGCATTGGACATCATCGACAAGTCCGGGGAGGACATCGACTTCAAGCTCGAGATCAACACCGGAGACAACTATGACAATGGCGTCTACTATCTGACCGTCACCGGACTTTCCCAGGAGATGGGAGACGACGGTTCCGTCGGACGTGGAAACAGGTGCAACGGACTCATCACGCCTTACAGGCCCATGTCCATGGAGGCCACTTCCGGAAAGAATCCCATCACACACATCGGAAAGATCTACAACGTCATGTCCAAGCTCATCGCGGACGACATCGCAGCGAAGGTATCTCCCGAGGTGGAGGTCAAGGTCCGTATCCTCTCACAGATCGGAAAGCCTGTTTCCCAGCCACTCAACTGCAGTGTGCAGCTGGTCTCCGAGGAGGTCAACGAGGGCAAGCTCAATCAGTGGAGAGCAGAGGCAGAATCCATAGCCTATGATTGGCTCGACAATGTGGACAAGGTCACCGAGCTCATCATCAATGGAAAGGTCAGGACATTCTGATGAAGATTATCGACGCACCCCAATATGGTCCGATGTTCCGCTTTACGGATGCCAGTGTCTATTGGGCACTGTACATCCTCTCCGACGGAAAGAGAATGGGACGTAAGAGGTTGTCCGAAGAGATCGGTGTCGGCGAAGGTAGCATGAGGCGTATCCTTAACACTCTGAAAGAGAACAATTTCGTCGATATCAAACAGACCGGTATCACAATCACTAAGGGCGGTCTTGCATACCTCTCAGAATTGCCGATCAGGGTCCTGGATGTGGATGCTTCGAAGATAGTCCTTGGTGACTGTTCTCAGGCAATCCTCGTGAAGGGAGTATCGAAACAGATTGACAATGGTCTGCAACAGAGGGATGCCGGAATCCGTGCCGGTGCCCTCGGTTGCACCACTCTCGTCATGAGGGATGGCGAACTCATCCTTCCTCCTGAATGGAGCATCGACAAGAACGAGCCTGAAGTTTCCAGAAATCTGAAGGAGAGCAGCAATATGGTCGATGACGACATCATCATCATCGGAAGTGCAGACAACCATATTGTCGCGATCAATGCAGCCCTTACGGCAGCATTCGAACTGTTCTGAGGTTTTGATGAAACATCTTTTCAACATTTCCATATACCATCAGCCGGAGGAGATTCGTCATGTCTGCTCTGTGGTAGGGGCGAAGGATTCTTTCGTTGATGGATTGGAACTTTTGACCGGATACGAACCGGTCGATCCATCCTTGAAGAAGTATGTGGTCTCGGCACATCTCCCTTTCAGTACGGACTGGTACGGTCCTGCTACAGGCATCAGGAGAGTAGACCCCAACCTGTCCGAGGATAGTATCAGATACCATCATTATGGTAGGGACAGGAAGGAAATCGTGGAGACCTTGCGTCTGGCAATACGTCGTGCGAACGAGATCTCGCCGATGTATGGGGTTCTGCACGCATCCAGTGTCAGCATCCGTGAGATCCTTGGTACGACATACTCGGATTCGGACGAGAAGGTTCTGACGACGTTCATCAGCATTATGAACGAAGTGATGTCCGATCTCCCCGAGGGTGAACCACCATTCACACTTGCATTCGAAAACACATGGTGGCCTGGTATGAGATTGTTGGATGGTTCCATGCACAATATGTTGGAATCGGGTTTGGAATTCGAAGATTGGGGAATCTGTTTGGACACAGGTCACATCCTTTTCGCATCCAAGCGTTCGGTGGACGAGATCGCCGCTTTGAACATTCTGAACGAGTGTGCCGATTCATACTCCGATGAACTTCTCGATAGGGTGATTGCGATGCACCTCCACGTCAATACGTCCGCAAGACTCATCGAATCCACTGCGATCTCGGATACGACAGGTATGTCCGACGATGAGGTGTTCACGAAAGGGTATTCCCGCATATGCTCCATTGATCAACACCGTCCTTTCACTGATGATTCGGTCAAGGAGTATGTGGAGCGCATCTCACCGGAATTCGTGGTCCATGAGCTGTCGTCACCATCAATACCGGATCAGATAAGGGATCACATCTGTCAAGCACATCTGTTGATGTGATTCCTCGCCCGTTTACGTATGGTAAGCGACATCATTTATATGATTTTGCAGATGGTCTGTCGGAGGGTACGATGGATAACAAAAGGCTCGCAGATATTGTAATGTTACTTTTGCTCGTTTTGGCAATCGTCGTTGCATTGACTGTATCTTTGCTGATTTTCACCTTCATCTTCGCATGGGTTGCCAACATCATCGATGATGGTTTTGCGGTAATCCATTCTGTAGCGTTGGTGTTGTCCGCATTGATCATCGCTTTGGCGCTTTATTTCAAGAAATAATTGCGCCTCACGTAGCAATAATCCTCTTTACGATATCTATGATATCGATGAACATACGAGGACATTTGTCCGTGAAGAGATTCTCTTTGATCGCACGGATGTTGTCCTCATTTTTTCTGACATCCAATCCTAGGATCTCTGGGCATGTGGTCCCATTGGTGATCTTCCTGTATTCCGAGAAGAACATCTCCCTTTTTATCATGCAAATCCCCTTGGATGAGATGTTGGGCGATTCGCTCCCATATTTGAATCCGATGACGGTGAGTGCTCCGATGACCGCACCGCACAGTGAGCCCTGTAGAAGACCCATACTCATGCATGAGACGGATTTCATTGCAGCATCGAAGGAGTCGCCGAGCTCATCCTCAAACGCTTTGATCACAAGTTGAGCACAATCGTATCCCTCATCCGTGAGTTTGATTACGGTCTCCACATCCATGACATTCGTATCGCGTCATTCGATGAAATAATTGGTGTACCACGCATGTGAAAAATGTGTCAGGAGGGGGCTGTTGTGACGAACACCCGTCCGATTTCGTGACACCCATTGGACGTGAAGATTATATAGGGTATTATTATAGGGTGCTTCAGAGGAATAAACCATGGCACGTTTTAAAGAGGCAGAGAGCAGGCTCCTTGACAAGACCGTCTGCATGAACTGCTATGCCACTAACCCTAAGGGCGCAACCAAGTGCCGCAAGTGCGGATACAGCAACCTTAGGCCTAAGGCTAAGGAGAGCAGGAAGCAGTAAGCAAATCCTGCACATCCGTTCTTACGGATGTGTTATGAAACCATAACGACGCGACCACTTGGTCGCGTTAATACATATCATAGCTTATGCTATGATTTTTTTGTTCCACAGTTCAACGCGCGCAATTATATTGCTGTAGCCCTTACCGTTCCAATAAGGATGAAACTTTCGGAGGTAATGGATGAGAGTTCTGATAGTTGAAGACAATCCGTCCGTAACTGCAATTCTGACGGAGATTCTGAATATCAACGGTCATGATGTGATGTCATCTCTCAGTTGGGATGGTGTCAAGGAGTTATTGAAGGATAACACATTCGATGCGATGTTCCTCGATTCCATTGTCAATCTTAAGAGCACGGTCCCCCTGATCGACGAATTGAATCTCGGCGACGGGATGAAGATCATCCTCATCCTGAACGGTAAGGAACAGATTCCCAGAGACAGTCCGGTCATAGTCCGTAGTATCAGGAAACCATTCAACAGTTCCGAAGTTCTGGACGCTGTGAAGTTCATTGAGGACGGATGCGTCAACAAACCCGTTGTACAGACCGAGGAGAAGAAGCAGAAGTGGTATCATTTCTTCATGCCTTCAAGGGATGGTAGCGGATCGGTGGAGAAACGCGTGGCCAACAATCCGATCTATCGTGGTAAGTCCTATGTGGTGTATGAGCCCGAACCCGACAGAATCTATGATCTCGTGAACAAGTTTGGAGAGGTCGGGGACTATCTGATCATTACTTGGGGTAGGAAGAAGGCCGTCGAGTCCAGGATCAATATCGATAGCGCTGAATACATCATCCTCTCCAACCTTACCAAAGGGGAATATGTGGACATAACATCTCTGGGTACTCTGATGACCAAGATCATGAACCATATCAGTCGCAACCCTCTACCCGTCATCGTCATAGACAATCTTGGTAAGATGATCGAGAGCAATGGTCCAAACGCCATCTTATCGTTCATCTATCAGATCTACAGAGGTGTAGAGAATCCTGAGGTCATGAGGAGGTATAGAAGGAATCCTACGATCGGGACCTCCGTCGATGGTCATCCGACCACTTCCGAAGGTGTCGTTGAAACCCAACAATCAGACAGTGTTAAGAAGACCGTATCTTTGGCAATTTCGGTCGATTACAATATTTTGACTGTAAAGGACAAGAATCTTCTAGAAAGATATATGGAAGTTTACAGTTCAGGTAAAGAAGAGTCAAAAGGAGATAAGACAGATGACAGGCAAGATTGAGAAGGTATGGGCAAGGGAAGTCCTTGATTCCAGAGGAAATCCAACGGTCGAAGCAGAAATCACCATCTTTGGACACAGGATCTCTGCAATCGCACCATCGGGTGCTTCCACCGGTTCGTGGGAAGCCCACGAGCTCAGGGACGGAGGTTCCAGGTTCGGAGGTAAAGGGGTTGCGACTGCTGTGGAGAATGTCAGGACCGAGATCGCTAAAGCCCTCGTGGGAATGGATCCCACCGACCAGGAAGCCATCGATATGGCCATGATCGAGCTTGACGGTACCCCTAACAAGAAGAGGCTTGGTGCAAACGCACTCATCGCCACATCCCTCGCCGTTGCAAAGGCAGGTGCCGCTGTCAAAGGCGTACCGCTCTATCAGCACATCGGAAAGGATGGTGTGACGCTCCCTGTCCCCATGCTCAACATCATCAATGGTGGAAAGCACGCAGGTGGAAATCTCAAGATCCAGGAATTCATGATTATTCCTGCCGGTGCAAAGACCTTCTCCGACTGTCTCAGGATGTCCTCCGAGGTGTACATGTCTCTGAAATCCATGCTCAAGAAGAAGTATGGGGTAGGAGCGATCAACCTTGGTGATGAGGGTGGATTCGCACCCCCACTCGATACCGCCGCAGAGGCTATGGAAACCATCGTATCCGCAGTCTCAGATGCAGGATACACTCCCGGAAAGGATGTCTTCCTCGCACTCGATGCCGCATCCAGCGAATTCTATGCGGATGGTGTCTACGATGTTGACGGGCTCAAACTCTCTGCACCCGAGCTTGCAGACCATTACAAGTCTCTCGCAGACCAGTTCCCCCTCATCAGCATCGAGGATCCCTTCTTCGAGGACGATTTCGAGACAACCCGCATGCTCACCGAGAAGATCGGTTCCAAGGTCCAGATCGTTGGAGACGATCTGTTCGTTACCAACACCGAGCGTCTCAGCAAAGGTATCGATATGGGTGCAGCCAACGCGCTCCTTCTTAAGGTAAACCAGATCGGAACCATCACCGAGGCCGGAAGGGCTGCCGAGATGAGTTTCGCCAACGGATACAATGTCGTCGTATCCCACAGGTCCGGAGAGTCGGAGGACGTTTCCATTGCGGATCTTTCCGTTGGATGGGGTGCAGGTCAGATAAAGACTGGTGCACCTGCACGTGGTGAGCGTACCGCAAAGTACAACCAGCTCCTTAGAATCGAGGAGGAGTTGGGATCCAAGGCCGTATTCCCCGGAATCAAGGCCTTCAGGAAGTAAAAATAAACCATAATCTACCCCGTCCACAGGAAAGGGCGGGGTGGTAATTTTACAATTCTTCAACCCCTTCATTTCCACTGGAAACTACACTTGTGTGCATCCCCCGATGCCCTATATATAGCGTCCGTCAACCATTATAATTGATTTTGACAATATTATACTCCAATGAACATTAATATTCATTTTTCCACTGTATTCCACTGAAAATGTAGTCTTTTTTGATTAAAAAATCAATTTTTTTGCAATATTTATCATTGTTAAGGGTACCTTTATATGGTTAATGCGCATAGGGAAGGAGGCCGGGAATACAGGCGTCAATCCTCCTTGGGAAAGACGATTTTCGCTTGTAATTTGCACGAAGGTAATATGATGCAAGCAAGCAATGAAATTGTTGAGGGTTACGGTTTATGCAGACCGATCGATATGGTAGATTCATCTGTCATGAAGAAGGTCTACTGTTCCTGCGGATGCATTCTTGACTTGGACAGGTCATATTTCAATAGGAGGATGGACCTCGGTAAGGAGCTCGAGTGTGTCCATTGTCGTAACCTCCGTATCTCTCGTGAGATCGATGAGATGAACGCACATTTCAACGGCGAGTCGCTCAATGAGGATGGATTCCTCTTCTGAAACCTGATTCGTCCATATCGTTTCTTTTCGCTTCGTTAACAGTCATATAATCCGACTGTGATATCCCCATCATGAAGATAGTGATCGTTTCCGGTCTGCTCGGTGTGGGCAAGACCTCGGTCATACTGAAGATGTTGGATCCACTCATGTCCAACGGTGCCAAGGTCGCAGTCATCGAGAACGACTTCGGTGCGATGGGTGTGGACAGCGAGGTTCTGGAGAAGAACGGGATGAAGGTACGCGACCTCAAAGGAGGTTGTATCTGCTGTACCATGCAGGGCAGTCTCATGGACAGTCTCGTATCCTTGAAGAATGAATATGCCCCTGACATCGTGGTCATCGAGCCAACCGGTATCGCCGATCCAGAATTCATCGTCGGTTCCGTGAATGCATTCCCCGGTATCGATTTGGAAGCGGTCCACGTATCCGCAATCGTGGATTGTGAGAGATTCTTGAAGGTCCAGAAGATGTTCGAGCGTCCGTTGAAGAATCAGCTCAAACTATCTGAGGTCGCTATGCTGAACAAGATCGATACCGTCCCCTCCGAGGATCTGGACACTATCGAGGCCGCCATCCGCGGACTGGGATATGATGGGCCGATCAGACGTGTAAGGGGCGACACGGGAGAAGGAATATCCGAGGCTGTAGCGGAGATGAGGATATGACACGTGACGAATCGATGATGCCCTCTATCGCTGTTGCAGAGATGAAAGGTACCTTGGGCGGAATGTCCGCCGAGGGGGCCAATGCACTTTTCACACGTTTCCTTTCCGATGTATCAAAGGA
>JAFVZR010000018.1 GCA_017508065.1 Candidatus Methanomethylophilaceae archaeon | reverse complement strand
TCCGTCGTACCATTCCTTGGCCTCATCGTATTTCTCCGGGTGGCCATGCTCCTCACAGATGGCCTTGACCTCATCGTTGGTGAATCCGAACATCTCGTCAAATTTGGAACTGAAGATGTTGTTCACCTTCAGGTTGTTCAGTCCAGAGGAGTTGATCACATTGTCAATCTGTGTAACTCCTGTAATCACACCGAACATGAGAGATTCGTTACCCTTGAAGACGGATGACATGATATCTCTCATAAATTGAACAACATCATTGTGGGGACCCCTCCGAATATGCATTCAAAATGGGAGTGTCATACTCATCGAACAACACTATGACTTTCTTACCATGATGTTCATACAACATACGGGACAGCGTGGAGATGGCCTTTCTTAACTTGAGTGGTTCGATATCATTTTTGAGGACATCTTGGATATATTGTTTGTCAAGATCGTCCAAAATATCGGAATCGAGAAGATATACATATTAGCGGTACAAATCTGCAATCTTTATTTTGAGATCGGTCTTGAATATCTCAGTGCTTGTAACACTCAATTCCTTGAGGTCGAAGTATATGACGGGATATGCGTTCTTATGTTCCTGACATTCCTTGCACTCGGACACCTTCAACCCGTCGAACCACTTGTTGTCCTTTGGGTATTTCAGATTGAAGAATGCATCCAACATACTGAGGTTGAGGGATTTACCGAAACGCCTTGGCCTGGTAAAACAATACGCTTCCGTACCCTCGGACAGTATCTGCGATATCATATCCGATTTGTCCACGTAAAGATAATCGGAATCGCGGATCTCCTTGAAGTCCTGAACGCCTATCGGCAAAGCCCTGACCATAACACACATCCATATCACTTACTGCTTGAATACACTTATGATGCATCCCTTATCCGAGAACCGGGGGGTTATCTCTTCCTGTTGCACATGACGGTGACCAGATATGCCATCATGACCAATCCGAATCCTCCCTCAGTGATGGCCAATGCCTTGGAAACGGGATCCATGATGCCGACCTCCCCATATCCGATGGTGAAGAACGTTATCCCGCTCATGTACATGCAATCGCCGAGATCCCCCAATCCTGCAAGGAAGTAACAGACCGAGAACACCATGAGGATGACCACGGAGGTCACGAATATCCTCGACGGAGATTTTCCGAATCCGCTGACAAGCTCATGTGCCAGTGATACGCACTTGTCGAATCCGTTGCCCTCATAGCGTTGCCTGACCCTGTATGCGATGTACCATCTCTCGGATTCGATGTACTTCCTGTTGCGGTACATCGCCTCCGATATCGACAACAACGTGGACGAATCAACGAACCTGCCATCATCCGCATACAGTCTGCAATCATGATCCATCCTCCTGATGACTGAACCTTTCAGGACACTGGCATAGTCGAGGTCCATATCCACCGTCCCGTCGAACATGGTCCCGTCGAGACACATGTAGCGATACATGTTCGCAACGGACAGATTGCCGAGGAATCTGGAATTGGAAAATGCCAACACATCGATGTCGTACTCCTGTGGCACCATGGTCGTCAACCCATACGACGCGATGCCGTCGAAGAACGTATCTGAGGGATCTGGGTCTCTGTCATCGATTATGCAATCGTTCTTGAATATGCAATCCATGATATCGATTCTCGAAGATACCATGTCCATCAGGGATGTCACGTTGTTGACGATCACGTTCTTGAACATCATTCCCGGAATGTCGGAATCCCTGGAACATATGCGCGCGTTTGCATCCGACCTGACATGATTGTAACAATGCACCCCGTTGACATCCAACGTATCGAACTTACAACCCGATACCCTGAGGTCGGACAGTCTACAGAGTGATACACCTACCGGACAGATCGATATGCAGGAGAACATCTCCAGATCGGAATCCATCGACAGTTCCTTCAATTCAACACAGCTGCCACTGAAGAGACAGTTACGCAATGTGATCGACCCCGTGAAGAATGAACCGCGAACCTCCAATTCCCCGTTCACACGTGAATTCCGGAGTGTCATACCTCCGATGTTGCATCCGTCCACCCTCAACGTGTTCACCTTACAGGTATCGATGGACAATTGACCCCTCACGATACATGATGTCAACACGATGCGGTCCGATGAGTGCATGCCCGTCACGGACACCCCCTTCATGAATACACAATGGGCGAATTCCATGACATACGGGTCGTCCAGAACGAGCTCTTCAGAGAAGACGCAGTTGATGAACCTCAGATGTTTGGAGACGCCGTTAGGCAACGAATCGAACCACCCGTTACGATAGCATTGGTCGTCGGACACATCCACATCGGAGGACGGACGGTACCTGACCATGAACTCGTTCCTGTTACCGCCCCTGTATCCGACGAATCTCAGGGATGACGGGGATTCCACGACCACCGATTCCACCCTGCCCTTGAAGATCGAATCGAAATCCGATCCGGAATCGGAAGCTGGCTCATATCCGGACCTCAGGAAATCCTCTGCCTCGAACGACGTCACGCCCATACGTATCACCGAATGTCTCAGAGGGAATGATTGGATTCCCGACTATATAATAGTCGATAAGGCGACCAGAACGGATGGTGCTCGGAACCGATGGTCGTCGATATGACGGACGGTATCACACGAACGATGCCTAACGCATCTTCGGTCACTCTTTGTTCATTTACCTTTATCTTAAAATAAAATCTATATTAATGATGACACGATATAACAGCGCAGAAATCGGTGAAAATCTGACACTTTTTCTTAAAAGTTGATGATTTTTGCGATCCACAGTTCTGCAGGATAGCGCGAAAGATGGTAGAACATGGTCGTCCTTGTCAAAATGGGTGTTCCTGATGAGGAAGATATCCATAATCAGGATGTCCCTCATCGTCGCAGTTGTGGCATGCCTGTTGTGTGCAGGGATGCAACTGTATTCACTCAACGGAGAGTCCTTCGACCTATCCGATACGGAGATGCGTGTCGTAGTCTCCGGTTCGATGGACGGCGAACCCCGTGAGGAGTATGACATCGAGACCATTCCCGTGGGCAGCATGGTGTTCATCCACAAGGTCCCCGAGGGTCCGAAATACGATTTCTACCACTCCTTGGAGATTGGCGATGTGGTGACGTTCCATTATAGGAATCCTGTCACGAGGGAGAACATGGTCGTCACCCACCGTATCGTCGATATATCGGACGTGAACGGTGACTTGGAATTCACGATGGCAGGGGATTCGATCCGCGATGACCCCACCAACGGTTCCGTCCAGGTGGTTTACGCATCGTCCGATCAGATGATCGGCAAGGTCGTGGGCGTATCACCGACCCTCGGCGATCTGGCGACATTCCTGTCATCCGCGAACGGGAAGGCGATCCTCATCGGACTGTTCGCATCGATATTGGCCGTCATATGGGTCGGCCCGGTAATTTTCAAGACATTATCAAAATGGGAATCCGAGAGGATGTCCCGTAAGGAGCGTGATTGAGTGGCATCAGGTATCAAGACGGTGGAGGTCCTCCTGGTTGCAGCGATAGCATTCGTAGGAGTGGCCACCTTCGCACATATGGGCGACGAACAGCCCGTGGACGTCGAGATAATCATCGAGGGGATGGGGGAAACAGACCCGATCCCCGGAACATATTCCATCGAAAAGGGTAACGAATTGACGATCAACATGCAGGCGGCCGAGGGATGGCTGCTCTCCATGGTGACCATAGATGGTTCGGATACGTTGATAGGCGAACATCAGGGATCGATCACACTGACAGTCGATTCCGACACGACGATAGTCGTCCACTTCATATCCCCCGAGGTATCGATCCCCGGATCCGTGGAACTCCCATTCACCGGGGAGGAGGTCGTCGCTTACGTGGACAACCAATTCTATACCGTCAGCGGAGGTTCCGCCACGGATGTGGGCGAATACGAGGCCACACTGTCCCTCAGAAATCCGGACTTCTGCCACTGGTCCGACATGACCGATGAGGACAAGATAATCGCATGGTCCATTGTCCCAAGAACCATCACAGCAGCCGATTTCGCTCCGATCGGCGATGTGACGTACACGGGACAGAGGATACTCCCGGATGTCGTACCGTTGGAACCGTTGACGTTGGACGACATCTCGTACGAGTATGGGGAGAACATCCGCGCCGGTATCGGAACGGTCGACATCGTAGCCGACGGTAACTTCACCGGGAACGTCACGCTCGAATTCGACATCCTGAGGAAAGGATTGGTGTTGAGCACCTTCGTCGACGGTGACGGGGAGATCGCATACGGGAGTGGGATTCCGAGATACGGGTACTCATTCACCGGATTCGTTAACGGTGACGATGAGACCGTTCTGACAGGGGAAGTGACTCTCTCATGCGGTTATTCCGTAGGGTCCGACATCGGAGAATACGTCATCGACGCATCGGGTGTATCGTCCGACGACTATGACATCACGTACGATCTCGGTAAATTGACCGTCGTGAAGGCCGATTACGATATGTCCGGCATCACTTTCACCGACAGGTCGTACGAATACGACGGTACGATGAGGAACATCGCGATATCCGGCACATTGCCCACCGGTATCGACGGCGAACAGGTATCCGTCTCATATTCCGCAGGATCAAAGGACGTCGTGTACCGCAAGGAGATCGTCGCCACATTCTCCACAGATAGCGATAACTACAACATACCTGCTCCGATGAAGGCATACCTCACCGTTTACGGTAAGGAGGTCGTCGTATCCGCGGAACCCAAGAGCAAGTTCTATGGGGACAATGATCCGGAGTTCACGACCACCGTCACAGGATTGATCGGTGACGATACCATCGATTATGAGGTACAACGCGAACAGGGCGAGACCTATGCCGATGATGGATATTCCATCACGCCCATGGGTGAGAGGACACAGGGCAACTATACCGTCCTCTACGAACCGTCGATACTCATCGTTCAGAAGAGGCCCATCACCTTCACATCCGGTTCCGCGGAGAAGATGGATGACGGACTCCCGTTGACGAATCCTTCCGTTTCGATCACAGGGAAAGGGCTCGCTTTCGACGATAACGTATCGTTCAACGTCACGGGTTCACAGAACGGTGCAGGATGGTCGTGGAACGAGTTCTCCTATGTATTGGACAACGACGAGAACTACGATGTGACCGTCACGAAGGGTACGTTGGTGGTGAATGGTCTGAGAGGCGCCATCACAATCAAGGCTGACTCCGTGTCCAAGATGTACGACGGTACACCGTTGACCTTCGGAACGTCGTATACAACAAAGGGATTCTCCATCTCTGGTATGACGTTACCATCCACCGATCGTGTGGAGGTGACGTTCGACTCCTATAGTACTGTCACGAACGTCGGTTCCGTTGCCAACAAGATCAAGGATATCAGGTTCATGCGCGGAACCGAGGATGTCACTGCAAGTTATGCGAATGTCGACATAGTCGGAGTCGACGGAACGTTGACCGTGGAGAAGAGGTCCGTCTATCTGCAATCGGCATCCAAGACATGGGTGTATGACGGTACGGATCATTCGGAACACACAGTAGCCGCAGAATACGGAGACGGTTTCGTAGATGGAGAGGGGGTTACATACGACTTCTCCGGATCGATAACCGATGTGGGTTCCGTTCTGAACGAGTTCACCGTCAGGTTCGATACCGGAACGAGATCGGAGAACTACGATGTCAGGACATTCTTCGGAATGTTGACCATCACCCCCATGGAGTTGTTCGTGGATGCCAATGATGCATCCAAGACATACGGTGATGCGGATCCCGAGCTCACCGCCACGGTGAAGGACAACAAAGGCGTCACGGTCACTGATTCCAAGATAACCTATGATTTCACTCGTGAGGTCGGAGAGGATGTCGGTTCCTACAAAATAACCCCGGTTGGAAGCGAACTGCAAGGAAATTATCGGATACATTACATCGATGGATCAGGAAAGCTTTCGATCGAGAAGGCTACATTGACCGTCACCGCCGATGACAAGACCAAGGTCTACGGGGACGTGGATCCCGAGCTCACCGCTACAATATCTGGATACAGGAACGGTGACACGGCATCCATATTCATCGGTGGACTGACCATCGAACGCGAACAGGGCGAGAATGCTGGAAGATATGTCATCACACCATCGTATGCGGACCCCTTGAAGAACTACGATCCCGTGTTCAGGACCGGATATCTGATAATCGAGAAGTTGGACATCTCCAATGCGAAGGTGTCATTGTCCAATGACGGTGAATTGACCTACACCGGTTCCGAACAGACGATGGGAGTCACATCCATATCGGTCACATCCTTGACCAGGAGCACAGGAATTCCGGCATCCGAATACACGGTCTCAGGAAACAAGGGTACGGATGTCGGTGGATACACTCTGACAGTGACGATGAATGCGGATTCTATGAACCACAAGGGTTCCACTTCCGCGAATTGGACCATCGTTCCAATGGACATCTCGAGATGTGTCGTCACGATCGATGGAACGTACACGTACAACGGACAGGAACGGACCGTATCCTTCGATGTCGGCAATGGGGACATCACTCTCGTAGAGGGTAAGGATTACCGGATCCTGTCCGGGGACAAGGGTAAGGATGCAGGGAAGTACGGGTTGACCCTCGAAGGCATCGGCAACTATTCCGGTACCACCAAGAAGGAATGGGTCATCGACACCGCAGGCGTTTGGATACGCACCATGCCTGCGGAGAAGGTCTATGACGGCACACCTTTGACCAGAACGGACGGGTACTCCGTTGAAGGTGTGATTCCGGGAGACGAGTACATCATAACCATCACCG
>JAFVZR010000169.1 GCA_017508065.1 Candidatus Methanomethylophilaceae archaeon | reverse complement strand
GATGCGATGGTTCCGCCTGTTCCGATGAGAACGAGTGTGGGCAGACCCTTCTTCTCCTCGATCGCGGCTTCCTTCTTCTCATGCACGGCAGGCTGTTCCAAGACCGTGATCTTCGAATCCCTGTCTACCCTGATCCCAACGTTGTATCCGCTCTTCATCTTCAGGATGATGATGTCGGGTGCGCTGAACTCGTGGTGTGGCATTACCTTTCCAGTGTATGTCTGACCGCCTGCCTCGAGGGTGATCATACAGCCCTCTGAAGCACCTGCGGCCTCAAGAAGTCCCTTTGTCTCGTCGGAGTAACTCATAGTGCTCGCCACAATATCTGACACATCCTTATAAGACGTTCGCACGCACGCGCGCAACCTTAATAGGAAAGCATACGGTTACACGGCCCATGCATAACATCACAGTCGGCATGGAGTTCGACATCCTCAAGGAGAACAACAACATCGCCAACGAGAACTACGAGATGCTCAAGGAACACGACATAGTTTCCGTTGACTTCATGGGCTCCATCGGTGCAGGGAAGACCGCACTGATCATCAAGCTCGCTGAGAAGCTCAGGGAGAAGGGACTTAGGGTGCACGCCATCGCTGGTGACGTCACCGGTGCCGACGACATGAACAGGATGGTCGCTTCCGGAATGACGGTCACCAACTGCAACACAGGCAAGGAGTGCCATCTGGATGCGAACATGATCCACAAGTGCCTCCATGAGATCGACCTGTCCCAGGTGGATGTGCTCTTCATCGAGAACGTCGGGAACCTCGTGTGTCCCGCCGACTTCCCTCTGGGAACCGATGTGAGGGTCGTTGTCATCTCCACCACCGAGGGTGATGACATGGTCAGGAAGCACCACGACATCTTCATCCACTCCGACTTCGCCGTGCTCAACAAGATCGACATTGCTGATGCCGTAGGAGTGGACCCGAACGTCATTCTGAACGATTACAAGAAACTGACCGGAAACAGGAAGGTCATGATCGAGACCAGTGCCAGGAAGGAGATCGGTCTTGCTGAGATCATCGAAGAGATGGGTCTTTGAGGTGATAAGATGAAAGTATTGGCAGTAGGAGGCGGAGGAAGGGAGCACGCAGCCGTCGAGGCTCTCTACAGGAGCGGTGCAGAGATCATCGCAGTGATGAAAAACGCTAACCCCGGCATCATCGCCAGAGCGTCCAAGTACAAACTCATGGACGAGAAGGATGTCGAGAACGTTGTCGCATTTGCGAAGGAATGTGGTGTGGAACTCGCATTCATCGGACCGGAAGCACCTCTCGAGGTCGGCCTTTCCGATGCACTTCAGGCAGCAGGCATCAAATGTGCATCCCCAACCAAGGATGCCGCAAGGATCGAGACCTCCAAGTCCTTCATGAGAGGATTGGTCAACAAGTACGGCATCGCGGGAAACCTCGGATATGCCGCATTCGACAACGCCAAGGACTGCGAGGAATACCTGAAGACCCTCGACCACGAGATCGTCGTCAAACCCGTCGGACTCACCGGCGGAAAGGGTGTCAAGGTCCAGGGAGAGCACCTCCTGTCCTTCGAGGACACCATGGATTACGTCAACGAGATCTTCTCCAACAACATCGGCGGAGCCGGTGTCATCATCGAGGAGAAGGCAGTAGGGGAGGAATTCACCCAGATGGTCTTCTGTGACGGAAAGAAGGTCGTCCCCATGCCCCTGGTCCAGGACCACAAGAGGGCATACGAAGGGGACGTCGGACCCAACACCGGAGGAATGGGATCCTACAGCGATTCGACACACCTTTTACCTTTCATCAACCAGGAGGAGCGCCAGGCGGCCATCGACATCATCCAGAGCGTCATCGATGCGATGGCCAAGGAGGGATGCCCCTACCACGGAGTCCTCTACGGACAGTTCATGCTGACCGTCAACG
>JAFVZR010000168.1 GCA_017508065.1 Candidatus Methanomethylophilaceae archaeon | reverse complement strand
ATGTTCTTGGGAACACCATAGAGGTCTGCAAAATATCTGAGATTCTGCCTTCCTGTAAGCCTATAATAAAGACCCCTCTCTCCTCCGGAGACCATATTGATGCGTCTTCTGAGCTCACGGGTCCTCCTGTCATCGGCGACATCGATACCCAGGACCTCTCCGATTCCGCTGCTGGGCTTCAGAAGCGTGGATAACATCCTGATGGTCGTGGTCTTACCGGCACCGTTGGGGCCGAGTATACCGAAGATCTCGCCCTTCTTCACCTCGAAGGATATGGAGTTGACTGCAACCTTCACGGAATTGTCCACGCCTGTGACCTTGTTCGGCCCCTTCTTGGGATTCTCGTCTCCGAAGACCCTCCTTAGGTCCTTGACTTTGATGGCTGGCTCTGTCATTTTCCCTCCATTTTCGATATCTCTTTACAACGATTTAATGGTCACTTCTATCACATTTGATAGATTATTCACAGAATCTGTCGAACAAATTACTTTAAATTCTAGTTTTATAATTTATACCCGGCAACGGACATGGGAGCCGTTAGACATATCCTCATGATCTTCCCAGCTTGATGGGTGGGGGCCCATCATCCTTTTGACGATCAATGAAAATATCTTGTGTCCGTTGCCACCCTTGACAACGGACACATTTGATGTTTGTTCAGACATCCCATTTCTTATCGAGGTCTGTGTAATAGGAGCTTGTCTCCCTGACCTTGAACTCCTTGGGCTTACCGACTGCAGTGACGGTGATCTTACTCTCGATGAGGATCGATCCACCATAGTCGTCGCCGAATCCGAACTTCTTATCGTTGTTCTCGAACTTGATCTCGAACTTGTCAGCTCCTGCTTCGATTGCACGCTGACCGACGATCTTGGATCCTTCCTCCTTCGCATATGCGACGGCATCGGAGAACTTGTCGAACTCCATCTTACCGAAGGATGCGAAGAGCGTACATCTGGGATCCTCTCCTCCTCCCTCTCCCTTGAAGGGGACGATGGTGATGTCGATGGATTCGATGATGTTTCCGGTGATGGCTCCGACCGCGTTACCTACATGGGAGTACTCGGACAACAGGAGCTCGGTTCCGAAGATCTCTGCGACCTTGGGGAAGTATGCACTTACGGGTGCACCGATTCCGATGATGGGCTTGTTGAGCTTTATGGAACAACCGTAGTCGAGTCCGTCCTTACCGGAGATCGCCTTGTTCATGAGATCCTGTGCGATCACATCAGGCTCCATGTGCTTCGTCTCCTCGAAGAAGAGCTTCTTCAGGAGTTCGGTGGCGATCTTGGTGATTACCGCATCCTTGGCCTGAACGATGAACTCCTCAGGGGAGATCTTCATCTTCTTAGCCTGGTGAACGACTCCGTTCATGGATCCCTCTGCATCGAAGAACACGTAGGAACCCTCTGCGTGGAGAAGGTCGGTGGGAGTGAGTCCGATACGCTGGATCATTCCAAGCTCTTCCATCTTGGGAATGTTGATCGAATAGGGGTGGACACCGATGATCTCGCTGACCTCGGTGAGGTTCTTAGGCTCATCCTGGATGGCATCCAGGAATTTCTTATCATCATCCGTAAGGAAGGAAACCTCGATATCCTTCAACTTGATGAAGAACTCGTTCTCCTGAGTGATCTTGTCCTCACTGAGACAAGCGGGAACGAATCTGGGATTGGCATCGGCGACCTCTTTGAGCTTCTCCTTGACATGAGGCCACTTGCTTGCTGCGATACAGAGGGGAACGACACGGAGCGAAGTCAGCCTGAGATCGTTTCCGTTGACGACGATCCTACTGTCTCCACCGATACCGGAGGTTGCGATCTCCGCCGCAAGGACCCTGGTCCTCTTTCCTCCGATGATTGCACCCTCCTTCTCGAGCCTGGGGGTACCGTTCCTGAGGATACCTATGTCGGTGGTCGTTCCTCCCATGTCCATGACGATCGCATCCTGGACACCGGTGAGGTTCTTTGCTCCGATAAGAGAGGCTGCGGGACCGGAAAGGATGGTCTCGATGGGCCTGTGGAGTGCTACACCCTCTCCCATGATGGATCCGTCTCCTTTGACGATCATGAGGGGTGCGTTGATTCCGTGCTCGGACATGACCTTCTTCACGGAAACGATGAGTTCGTTGATGATCGGAATAAGACGAGCGTTCATGACACAGGTCACGGTACGCTCGTTGAATCCGAGACTGGAGGACAGCTCATGACCGCAGACGATCGGGACATCCAGAAGGTCCTTCGTCATCTCGTAGAGGCGGTTCTCGTGATCGGGATTCCTGACACTGAGATATGATGTGATGGCTACTCCGTCCACCTTGTCCTTCACGGAAAGGAGGAATTCCTTCGCTGCCTCCTCGTCTAGGGGCTCCTTCTCCTTACCGGAGAGGGTGTGTCCTCCTTTGATGCAGATGTACTCATCCACAGGGATGGACTTGTCGAATTCGCGTCCGACGGCGATGAGTGCGACACGGCAACCCTTTCCTTCGACGATGGAATTGGTTGCAAGAGTGGATGATAGCGAGACCATCTTCACATGTTCGAAGAGTGCCTTATCGAAACCTTCGATTGATCCCTGAATACCTAGGGACAGATCGTTCCTTGTTGTAAGTGACTTTGAACTGCAAACGACGGAACCGTTCTCCATGTCAATGATGACTGCGTCTGTGTATGTTCCGCCGGTATCAAAACCGAGACCGTAATTTGGCATACGCTCACCCATTTCTCTTGAATCCGTATCTGTTACGGTAGTCCTCGACAACGGATGTTATATGGTCCGCCATAAACTTCTGCTGTTCCTTGGTGTTGATACGAGGAGTCTCGTTCATGAAGAACTCGGTGTCACACTTGCAACACCTGACCTTGGGACATCCAGTCAATGCCTCGGAACAACCCTGGCAGGCAAACGTCCTTGCGTAGAGAAGTGAGAATTCGAAACCGCAATAGGGACACTTGAATTTTCTGATGGATTCTGTGGTCTCATATGCGAAACCTTTCTTCTTCATTGCCTGTGCGTAGCCGTCTGCCATAAAATATCATCTACCGTACTAAATGGAAAGTGTAAGGGGTTTGGTAAAAGGTTTAGTGAAAGCACGCTTAGAATGCTCCGTAGATCTTGGTTGCCTCGACAACAGCCTTGATGTTCTCCATCTTGGTGTTGCAGTCTGGAGGTACTTCGCATCCGGATGCGATACAGTACTTGGACTTGAGGCCTCTCTTACAGAGTGCAGTCTTGACTTCCTGACAAAGGTCTGCGGTGACCTTGGTGATCTTCTCCTCAGATCCTCTGATGAAGAGCTGGGGGTCGATAACTCCTCCGATCAGACAGTTGTCTGCGTATCCCTTCTCGATAACCTCAGTGGGGGTGGGGGATCCGGGAATCAGGGGGTAGTATGCCATGGAGTAGATTGCAGGCTTGTAGTGAGAGATCTGGGTGTCGAGGTGGGGGAGGTCTGCGCAGTTGTGGATACACATTGCCATTCCTTCCTCAGCGACGAGTGCGTTGAGCTTGTCAGCGTACTGCATCTCGAACTCCTGGTACTCGGCGTCTCCAAGACAGGAGTAGTTGGCCCAGAGGTAGTCCCAGCAGAGACCGTTTACTCCGGTCTGTCCGAATGCCTTGACCATCTCGGTGTCGTATGCAGTGGTGGTCTCGAGTGCCTTGTGGACTGCCTCGGGTGCGGTGAACATG
Source organism: Candidatus Methanomethylophilaceae archaeon (assembly GCA_017508065.1). Taxonomy (GTDB): domain Archaea; phylum Thermoplasmatota; class Thermoplasmata; order Methanomassiliicoccales; family Methanomethylophilaceae; genus SIG5. Next base: position 1,175 of record JAFVZR010000168.1, on the reverse strand, counting down.
TCCATGAACATCCTCTCTGCACCTGCGGACTGGGAGAGTGCAAGCAGGGGTCCCTCGAGGAATCCTGCGGTGATGACCTCGCCCTTGAGCTCGTTTGCGAAGTACTTGGTTCCCTCGAGAAGGACTGCGGACCTTCCCTTCCTGATGTCGGGTGCCTCGAGCTTCTCGTAGTCCTCGATGTCGTGAACGATGTGCTCGTCGACGAAGGGGGTGTTCTCCTCGTCCATCCTGACGTGTGCTCCAAGGTCTCCTGCCATAACGGAGAGGTCCATGAGTCCGATTGCGAAGTCGAAATCGAAGTACTTCTGACCTGCGACGAATGCCTGTCCGAACAGCTTGGGGTCGTTTGCCCACTGCTGGTAGGTAACGTTTCCGGGAAGGAGCTTCCTGCAGATTCCGCTTGCGATGGGGTATGCGGTGAGCCTGTCGACTTCCTCGCCTGCGAGGGCTGCGAGACCCCTCTCCATGTGGGTCATCCTGTCAGCCATGTTCACAGCACTCCCTTAAGCCATCCAACGCAGTCCTGTGCGTTGTTGTCCCTGTGGTCTGCACCGATCTCCTCTGCGAATGCGGGGGAGGTTGGTGGTCCACCGATACAGATCTTGACCTTGGACCTGTTACCGTTCTCGACGAGTCCGTCGACGACGGTCTTCATTCCGTCCATGGTGGGGGTCATGAGAGTGGACAATGCAAGTGCATTGAGGTTCTCCTTCTCGACAGCCTCGATGATGGTCTCTGCGGGAACATCCTTTCCGAGGTCGATGACATCGAATCCGCCTGCGGTGAGCATGGTCTTGACGATGTTCTTTCCGATGTCGTGAACATCTCCCTCGACGACACAGGTTGCTGCCTTGAGCATCTTTCCAAGGTCGTCCTTGGGGATTGCGGGCAGAAGGATGTCGAGTCCTGCGTACATGGTGTGTGCGGACATCAGGACCTGGGGGAGGTAAACCTGGTGTGCTGCGTACTTCTCACCGACGATGGACATTCCTGCGACAAGTCCGTCGTTGATCGCATCAAGGGCTGCCATACCGGAGTCGAGTGCCTCCTGTGCTGCTACCTTGGAGTCGTTGACCTTTCCGCCGACGACTGCGTCGCTTAATTTCTTGAGAATTTCTTCGTTAGACATATCCTCTCTTCCTTCACTTCACGATCTATGACCGCTTAGTGTTGAT
>JAFVZR010000017.1 GCA_017508065.1 Candidatus Methanomethylophilaceae archaeon | reverse complement strand
CCTTTCGAATTAAAATTGGTGGCCCCGGCGGGTTCGGAGGATCGTGAAAAGGGTGGGTAAGATGGAGGGCGATCCCTCCGAAGAATTCATTCCCTGTCGGTGAGGGAGATTATCGCTCCGCAATGCGGGCAGATCGAGAAATTCTCAAATCTCGACAATCAAATGACGAGGTCAGATTATACAGACGATAGATCGCATCCTTTCAGGACGGATCATCATCGATCCTCGGCGAGATATCATCACATCGGTTCGATCCATATCCCATGATGGGTGGATTCCAATCGAAGACTATGGGATAAACCTCTCAAAATACATCTCCAAATCACCATCAACACACAGACGAGATAGGTCTTACCACACCTAACATGAAAATTGAATAGACAAAATTTTAATATAATAACATAACAATGACTCGATAAAATCGATACTATTGCGGAGGTAGTACGTTGTTAATCCGTTTCAGAGTCAGTAATTTCCTTTCATTCGATGAAGAACAGACGTTATCGATGATCAGCGGAAAGACCGAATCCCACTCAGGACATGTCATCCCCTTCGACAATGTAGGCATCCTCAAACTATCGGCCCTGTATGGAGCCAACGCATCGGGAAAGACCAACCTGATCAAGGCCATGGTCACCATGAAGAATCTCGTGGTCTTCAACGAACCGATATTGAAGGACAGGTATCACCGTTCCTCTCCCAAAAATGAGAGCAGGCCATCCCTTTTCGAAGCGGAAATAGAATTCAACGGACGTTTGTTCAGTTACGGGTTCGAGATCGTTATCTCCGAAGGCAGGATCATCGACGAATGGTTACACGAACTGTATATCGACAGGGACTCTTCCATAATCTTCGAAAGGACCGGTAACAATATTGTCACCAATTTCGTAGGTGAGGATAAGAAAAGGATGGACATTTATGCCGAGGACACCGTAGACAAGAACAACCTCCTGTTCCTCACAGCGATGAGGTCCCATGTCCGTCAGACTGACGGGGCACTGAGGACGTTCGCGGACGTATACGACTGGTTTGCGAACAAACTGATGATTCTGGACAGTAACGTCCCATTTATACCGACCCGCTCCCTCAGCGAGGAGTATTTTGACAGACTGAACAGATTCATGGCGTCCTTCGGTACCGGAATCAACGAGATAGGGTACGAGACGAAGCCGGGTATGGAGAACGTCCTGCCCAAAGAGATAGCAGAGGATATGAAAAAGCAACTGATGTCCGGAAAGGATTCGCCCGTGGGAATGCGTTCTGCAACATTCTCATCGTCAGTGGATTACCGCGTATCCCTCTCGGAGAACAGTTCGCTGGTGTTCGATGAGATCGTTTACAGACATAAGGGGGGCATCACATTTCACTCGCATGAGGAATCGGACGGAACGAAGAAGCTGTACTCCCTTCTGGCCAACCTGTTCTCTGACGATGCCGATATGACGATCCTGATGGACGAACTGGATTCAAGACTGCATCCTCAGCTGACCTACCGTCTGGTGAGGATGTTCCTGACTAATGACGATCTTCCTAACAAGCAGCTGATATTCACCACTCACGAATCATGCCTCATGGATTTCGAACTTCTGAGAAGGGACGAGATCTGGTTCATAGAGAAGAACGTCCAGGGATCCAGCAGAGTGTACTCGTTAGAGGACTTCAATGAGAGGATGGACAGAAGGATAGAGAAGGCTTACCGTGAAGGGCGCTACGGCGGAGTGCCGATATTCTCCACCGTATTCCCGTTGGGAGAGAGGAAATGAGATCGGTAACCAACAGATTCGATCCGGAGCGTAGGAGAGGCAGTACTGACGTTCGTTCCAAGTTTATCTTCGCCTTCGAAGGACATGTTACAGAAGGTGCATACTTCAAGGGCGTGGCCGAGAACAGGAGTATTGCAGGAATCGGACCTCTGGTGGGGATTTGCGTCCTCCAAAGAGAGGAAGTAGACAGCGGATGCAGTGGACCGACATCCATGATGAGGTTGCTGAGGGACAACATCAGAGCGATGAGGGACGGGTGCCATAACATAGGGACAATACGCGAATCAGTGAGGGGTGAGATAGCAAAAAGAACTGGTACAGGACGCAGAGGGCTCATGATGGAAAAGGTGGATGATGAGCTGCCCGATATCCTATCCAATTGTTCCAAAGACGGTACCATCACCGATATGGGTATGGCCAAGAGATTGTGCGATGAATTCATAGAATCGATCACAGGAAAAAGTTCGGACATATTCATTCCGGAACCGGAATCGTACGACCCAGAAATCGATCATGTATGCGTAATAGTAGATAGGGACAGGGATGCACACTCCCCGAAGACCATGGACTGTTTCATCTCCGAGTGTAGGGAGAGTGGTTTCGAACCCTACATCTGCAACCCGTGTTTTGAATTCTGGCTCATGCTTCATTTCGATGAGGTGTTGGAAGTGGACAGGAAGAAGCTGTCCAGGAACGAGTTCGTAGGGGACAGACGTTTCACAGAGGTGAAACTGGACGAGATTATCAATGGCATCAATCCCGATAATCATTATGACAAGACGAAACTGGATCCTCTGATGTTCATGCACAGGATCGGGGATGCAGTCCGTAACAATAGGTACTATTGTTCCGATATCGTGCGTCTGAAACACGATGTCGGAACCAACTTGGGCGAATTGTTCGAACGCATGATGTGATTCCGTATTCGAAACAAGGTCCAATAGTTATCATCAGACATCCCTAGGGGGATTTCCAATAGATCGGTTAGGTTGGAATTGCATGAACGAGATTCTATGCAGGATTGCGTGAGATCCAATGGCAGCCCTTACTTCATTTCCGAGAGGATTAGGACATTGAAGTCCTGACAGGGCGCTCCGCGCCTGTCAGGTGTCCTGCGGACGGCCTTAAGGCGAACATCTCACTCCGTTCGATGTGCTTGTTCCCATAGAGACAGTCACACCGTCACATCGGTTCCATCACACAGCAGGGTTGTTAAGAGTATTTCCATCGGAAAACTATGAAATAAACCCCACCGGATTCATTTCCTGATCCTTCTCAACACACATGCGAGATAGAATCCCAACCTACCGAACAGGGAATCGACCCTGTAACCGTAGGATTGCATCTCATCCATGAATATCCCGGAAGCTACGAGCATCCGTTCCGGATGCTTAAGATACCTGAACATGTGCTTCCTTATGATCGAGTGCCCGCCCTTCCTGCGTTTCATTGGATTTGCGGGGATGGATAAACCGGAATGATGTTTGATACCAACGATGTCCTTAGAAGATTACTGTTTTTTCTTCAACAGAGATATCAAATCACATCTCAGATGCTGTACTCGCTAACATCTGATATTTTGTCTAAAAGAAAAAGTCATGACGTCTCGTACAGTCCAAACCCGATCCGTTATGCCTAATTTCATG
>JAFVZR010000167.1 GCA_017508065.1 Candidatus Methanomethylophilaceae archaeon | reverse complement strand
TCAACGGTGAACATCCGTTCACAGTCGGTGATACGCCATTGGGACATGTCGCGCAGAACCTCGACGATGGCTTTCACCGTGGGTGAACCGGCGTTTCCGAAGATCTTCTCCGCGGTGTACATTCTATCGTCCCTCTCCGGTGTGCGGATGCAGGGCATATCCAACGAATCGAGGATGTAACCCACGACGATGTCCTCTGCCAGATCTACCAGATGGTCGTTATCCGGTGAATGGTGTCCGAGGATGCAGTGCAGGATGGAATGCGCGGTCGAACGTGGGATAAGGTTGGGATATGATGTATGTCTGGATGAGATCCATCCGGAACCGAACACGAGGGCCCTGCCATCGCAATGATAGCCATCGTAATCGGGTTCGACCTTCTTGTCGAGGGTCATCACGGCACGGGTCATGAAACCCAGGTCAAGGCAGAGTCTGTTCACTCCGGCGTTGACCATGTCACCCATGATGTCCGATTCAGGCCCCATGCTCTGGAATCTACTACTAGGTATAACGATGTTCGTCCAGGCGGATGCATCCGTTCAGGGACAGATCAAGGTTTCGAGACCCTTTTCCCGGACATGTGGATGATATCCATGACGATGCATGTTGCTCTTGACCTACCATTCTGGATCCCCATCCTGGCGTTGTCACGGAACTGCTCCGGGACGTACTTGTCTATGTACCTCTCAATGACGAGGTCCCATTGATCCGGTTCCTCGTGCACTTCACCGAACAGGATCACACTGTTCGAGTTGAGCATGGGGTCCGTCTCATGGACTGTGAACGAGGCCTTTCCATCGGACCTTACGGATTTCAACAACAACCCTTCCGCGGATGAGGTATGGAAAAGCAATCTGGAACCATCCCTCACGAAGTGCATGGGGACGGAATACGGATAACCGTCCGGTCCGTTCACGGACAGTGTCCCGGATACGGAACGGTCCAACAATCCGAATGAGGCCTCATCGTCCAGTATCCTGTTCGTGTTCCTGATCTTACCGAAATCTGTCATGGGAGCATGTTCCGAACAGGGTTACTTAAAATCGGACGTCGGGTTGAAATAAAGATGAGACATAACCCACTCAATGTCTCAGGACAAGTGCGATGACATCCGGAGGGCCCTGGTATCCTCGCTGGGTTGTGTTCCGTTGTGTGAACTGACGGTAAAGACACTTTGCAGGGAGGCCGGTATTGGCAGGGCGACATTCTACAGGCACTATGGATCCCTGGAGGACCTGGTGGATTCAGTGTACATCGGTCTGATGGATAGGATAGGGACCAGTGCAGGGGACCATGGGGGCAAGGGGTGGATAGGTTATTCCGGGTACATGCACAGCATGTTCGAGATCATGCACGAGGAACGGGAACTGTTGCTCCTGCTGCATCGCAACGGCATGACGGATCGGTTTTCCACGGTCTTGGAATCAAGTTTCGGTCTGGACTCCATCGACGATCCCGGGGAACGGTACAGTACGGTCTACCATATCGGAGGAATCGTGTCGTTCCTGAAGGAATGGTTGGACCGTGACATGGTCGACGATCCTGATGATATCGCGGAGATGGCCCTACGCATCAGGTCTTCGATGGGTCGGCCCGTGTTGTTGGAACCATGATCCTCAATAGATGTTCCTGCGGTATGCGCGCGTCTGCTTCAGCTCCTCGAAGATGGCGGAGACCATCTCGATGTCCTCGTCGCACATGTGTCCCATGTAGTAGTTCACCTTGTCACGTGGGAGTTTGAACAACCTGTCCGTCCTGATGCAGGATGAACCGTCAAGTCCGACCTCGTTGGGATCGTACAACCTGATGTCCGTGTTCGGATGTCTTCCGTGGGTGGTGCTCATAAGGACAGTGTAATCGGAACCGCGTTTCTCCAGAATAATGACGGGGCGGTTCTTGGCACCGGAGAGGTCATCGAAATAGACCTTTGCGTTCCATACATCCATGGGGCGCGGATCCTTCGGTTCGTTCTCACGGTATCTCATGGACACCACAATGACCTAGGTCGTAGAAATGGTGTTCGGGCCCGAGGGCCCTGGGTTTCAATCCTGCCCTTCGATGGCAGCGT
>JAFVZR010000166.1 GCA_017508065.1 Candidatus Methanomethylophilaceae archaeon | reverse complement strand
CTACCCCCAAAATCATTATTTTTCTTTCTTAATACCAACAGATATCCGAAAGGTCGAAGAGGAACACATCGTCCTCGTCGGAGATGTCGTTGAGGTCCGAGGTGAAACCGACCATGGAGAACAGTGCGTAGGTACGTCTTCCGAACACGTTCAACCTCTCGGACTTGCGTTTCAGCTCGTTCAGAACACTCATGCTGACGGGGGAATCGCGGAACCTGCAGTCGCAGAACAGAGTGGTCATACGATCGTTGGATTCCACGACGATGTCGATGAACTCGTTACCGGAATCCCCTTGGCCCCACCATCTTCCGATGTTTCCGGGATCTATGTCGAGGAGCGAAGGATTCTCCTTGATGAACATCACACAGATCTCCCTGAACACCTGCTGCATATGCTGTTCCAATCCCTTCTCCACGATCCTACCATAAAGGTCCTCGTCCCCTCTGAACTCTATGAGGGACTGATTGCCTTGGATGAACCTCGTCCAGAATGCGGTGGGGATGTCGGAGATGCGATAGAGCCCCTTCCTGGAATTCCTCTCATGGAAAGGTACCTCCTTCTCGACTAAGCCCAGGTCCACAAGATTGGAGAGGTACGTGGAACATGCGGCGGAAGAACCCATGGACGTCCTGGAGACGATGTCCTTCATAGGTGTCAACCCACCGGATATGGCGGTCAACAATGAGCAATAGGCCTCAGGGGACCTCAGATGGGACATCATCCTGCGCAGAGGCAGATCGAACATGATGCCATCGGATGATAGACACAGGGAATCGATGTTGTCGCGTATGCTCCTGTCGGGATCGACGTGTCTCAATACGTTGGGATCGCCCCCGGTCATCGCGTACAGGGTGACCAGGTCGTAATCCTGGAACGTCCTGAAGGAATCCCTCATCTCAGAGAAGGACAGATTCTCCAGATGTATCGACACGGGATCCATTCCGAACGTCTGTGAATCCATGAATTGTTCGGATCCTGTGAGGATCAACATGATGTTACGCTTAGGGAAGATGTGTGACAGATACGTTTTGATAAGTTCTGGAAGCCCTTCGATGGAGCTCACCAGATCATCGTAATTGTCTATGACCACGACCTCCCTTCCCTTCTCAGCCAATCTGTGGATGAACTCCAGGGCGGAATCCATCGATTTGAATGTGACAAGATCCCTGACCTCCTTGTACAGGGATTTGGAAACGGCACGGGACAGTGCCTTCAGGTTGTTTACGGCATCGGACTTGATGGCGGAGAAGAGGATCGCCTTCTTTCCCTTACAGAATTCGCGAAGAAGTGCGGTCTTCCCTATGCCGTCTCTGCCGGTTATCGTGATGAATTGGAAGCCATTGGATGCATAACACTTCTCCAGAACGGACAGCTCATCCTCCCTTCCGATGAATGTGTTATTTTGATAAATCATAATTTACTAAATGATGATTTACTTAATAAAGGTTGTTAAATGGGTTTTTGTAAAAATGGCCCTCATTAAATCGAATTTTTTTCGACTAAAATGCAAAGTCGAATATCTTTCGATTAACTGGTATATGAGCCTCACAAATCCGACACAATCGCGTGTTTTGATACACAGGCGATATCGAAATCACTCAGAATCCATCAAACGAAGGTTCAGATCGTCAATATCGATACTTTCCCCATCAGGGAGGTTAAACCTACAGCATTAGAGACATCCTCCAACAACTGGAAATCGACATCCGATCCTTTATCCTGATCCATCGACAGAGATGCTTCCAGGGATGTGAAGAACTGAAGAATCTCGAGGGGACTCCCACAGTCCGAACCACCATCTATTGGCAGTTTCAATCCGATCTCATCTCTGTACAGATCCAACAACCTCACGGTTGAATCGGAAATCTTCCTCGCCATCTTTTCACATTCCTGAATCTTCTGTCACCCGTCGTACTCGGATGATGTCATAGGTTCGTAAGACACGAACCTGAGATCATTGCCCCGGCCCGTTCATCGTTATGATACGATGATCAGATTGCGTCCTTCAACCTCTTGTTGATGGCCTTGACCTCCTCATCGGGAACGAGGACGGTGGTCATCTCGATGAACGGATGCTTGGAACCCTCGATGATCCTGACATCATCCAAACTGTGGAGCCCCCACCTCTCCGCGGTCTTCTCCAATCCGAGAGGAACGTTCATATCGTTGGGTTCAAGAACGACCGCTCTGAATGTAGCGGAACCCATCTCCTTGGCG
>JAFVZR010000165.1 GCA_017508065.1 Candidatus Methanomethylophilaceae archaeon | reverse complement strand
GAGTCCGCATATCTGCTCAGGATATCATGCTGGCTCTATGATCATCGCCCTTACGTAGCCGGGTCTGTCGGTCTTCCTTTTACCGTTACCCATACCGACCTTCTTCACGATGATGGTGTCTGGAACTTCCGTGTCACGAACTGCGGCGACAAATGCCGCTCCCGTGGGTGTAACGTATTCGCCCTTGGATTCGGATATCCTCAGTGGCAACCCGTATCTGGTGGCGATGGATAGAGTGGCAGGTGCTGGCACAGGGATTATGCCGTGTTGGCATCTCACAGTGCCTGTCCCTTCATAGAGTTCGGAAACGCATACGTGTTCCGGAGATAGTTCATCTATACAATGTGCCAGTGCGATGACGTCAACGATGGAGTCTATGGCTCCGACCTCATGGAAGTGTACCTTGTCGACAGAGGTCGCATGGGCTTCCGCCTCCGCTTCGGCAATGATTGTGAAGATCTTCATTGCGATATCTCTGGCTCTTTCAGTCATGTCCGTTTCGGAAATGATCTTGAGCACATCGGACAATCCGCGATGTTCGTGGTGATGATGGTGATGTTCGTGGTGATGTTCCCCGTAGAGGTATTCCATGTCATGGTCGTGGTTATCCTCTTCAAGGATCACATCGAAATCACATACATTGATACCAGACTTGTCCACTCTGGAGATCTTGATTTCAAAACCTTCGACCGGAACACTATTGAGTGTATGGAGCAGTCTGTTCTGATCGATGCCAAGGTCGATCATGGAGGCAACCGCCATGTCTCCACTGATTCCGGAGCTGCATTCGAAATATATGATTCCAGTCATCGTGATGCCATAGACTCTGACTATTTTTTAGTTCTTCTCTCTGAAATATTTCGGATATGTACGATATATACTATCAAGGCAATCTATGGCGTATGCTACGGGAATCCAAGCCCGGGGATTATGAGTTGTATGCGGCGGCGGACGGTGTCGTAAAGGTCACCAGTGGTGTCGAGAGAAGGATCCTTCACGCACTTCAGGATGGGGACTTCACTCCTACAGAACTATCTTATGTGATCGGAAGATCCCGCTCTACACTTTCTGAGTACCTCAACAAGTTGGAGAGGGACGGGCTCATCGCCATGGTCTCCAAAGGTGACGATGCCAGAAGCAAGGTGTGCACATTACTCTCCGATCCCCTTGTGAACTCCAAGAGGCCGGACGGTAACGCATTGGAACTCTCATCGGACATATTAGGTGGGATCCTGGATAATCCTGGAAGTGCCAGTAATCTCATTCTAAGATCACTCATCCTGACATTTGACGGTGTAGGGATGGACATCTCCCCTCTGATGTTCACCATTGGTTGCGATGTGGCCAAACATATCCTTCCCGAGATAAAGTCCCGTAACGTGAACTTCATGTTCGATATCGCTCGCGAGAGGTTCATGGAGTTCAACATAGGCGAGTTCGTGTTCTACAGCAAGGATCCGATCACTGTCCTGTTCAGGGATACGGTGGATATGACCCAATTGTCCGCAGAGGTCATGGCATCGTTCGTATCGGGATACATGGTGACCATCCTTCGCGGAAAGCTCTCCAAGAACTTTGTCATCACGGACAGTGAGATCTTCGGAATCAAGAACAACTACATCAGGATGACATTCGAACCTGAATGATCATGCTCTATCGTAGGAAAGGAGTACTCCGTCGCCGAGGATATCGGCACCGGTAAGCTTCAGAGGAAAACCATCCTGCATGACCCAGCCGTCTCCGTCCGCAGGGGTGGGCGACATCCTTCCACCTATGATCTTGCTTCCAACGAATACCGTGTACCTGTCCACGAGACCGTTTTTGAAGAATGATGCTATCGTCTCGCCCCCTCCCTCGACGAGGATGCTGTCTATACCTATCTGGCTCAGTTGAGTCATAAGGGAGTCGAGGTCGAAAGGTGAACCGCATTCTAAAATCTCGGCCCCCTGAACATCCTTCTTTTGACCATCCTCGACAGCGATGATGGTTCTGGCTCTGTCGTCCAGAACGAGTGAGTCAAGGGGAACCCTACACTTCGGGTCTATGACAATACGGACCTGGTTCTCCTCGTATGTCCTTCCCTTGACAGTGAGGTGTGGGTCATCGGATACGATGGTCCCTACGCCTACGAGGATCGCATCATAGGTCCTGCGAAGAGACTTGACCCTGTCCTTGTCCTCTTGAGAAGAGATACGTACCTGCTTCCTTTCGGAACCTGCGATCTTCCCATCCGCACTCATTGCACAATTGATGTGGATGAATGGTCTCATTGGTTATCGCCCGGTGTTACGCTGATGTGGTAGAGGTCCTCACGACGTTCCACGCCGAACTTGACGTCCAAGAAGGTCTCAAGGGTATCCATCTGACTGAGAAGGTGTCTGCTGATACGCGAAACGGAGAATGCACTGTCCCCATCCGCCATTGCGAGGTAAGGGAGCAATTGGTCGGCAGTGTGCACATCCATCGTGGAACCCGATTCCATGATCTTCAGGAGGTCGTTGGCCACGTCGATCCCTGCCTGTTTGGCGGGATGGCTCTTGGAAGTGAGCACGTTACTGCCGATCATACCGTTCTCGTATTCGGCCGCCAATGTCATTCCCGCACCTCTGGAGATCCCTTCGTCGATACGTTCGATCTCGAGTTCAACATCAAGGTCGCCCAATGCGGATGTGCAACCCTCGACCATCTGATCGACCAACCAACCGGGAAGGTTCTGTACGAAACAGGTTCCTCTGACCCTCTTCAGTTCCCCCATGCTCTCTATGCACAATGGGCTGATCTTTCCGATGGGGTGCATGTCGACGATGACACGTCCGCCCCCTTCGGGATACAGGCCTCTCTGTATGATCTTCAGATCCGCTCTGATACCCATCTTCTCCATCAGTGGGAAGAGGACATGTTTGTAGGAGTCGATCGGAGGCGCCCACATTACATTGGTGCCTCCCATGATGTCCATATGGATGGATTTCTCATGGTTCTTCGATGCCAACATCATCGCTTGAAGGACGAGTGCGACACTTCCTGCGCTTCCGACATCAAGGACGATGTCATACTCCTTCTCGGCACCTGGAAGAACGGTCAGGTCCTGAGACCCGAGCGAGTTTCCGATGATTGTGGCACCTGTCATCTGCGCGACCGCGCTGACTGCGGTACAGTGCTGTTTGGACAGTCCCTGAGTAGGCCTGTTCTCCCTGATCCTGGTGAGGTGTGTGGCCTTGCCTGTGATGGCCGCCATAGCAACGGAAGTCCTGACGGCCTGACCTCCTCCTTCACCTCTCGAACAGTCGATTTCCAGCACTTGGATACCTCTTATTATTACATGGACATCAGTTATTTAATGGATGCACTCAACCTATGTTACACAATACACGTTCTGTCGTAAGATTCCATTTCTCGTGTTGTGTGGTCTGTTGACGATCGATTCCTAAATCGTGGGAAAAATACATCATCGATACCATGTTTCTTTGGCAAAATTTATTAACTGCATGCCAATGTGGTATCATCGGGCCCGTGGTCTAGGGGTTATGACGTCGCCCTTACAAGGCGAAGGTCGCCGGTTCAAATCCGGCCGGGCCCACCATGTTTTACAATCACTCATCCATAGACAACGAGAAATGGATTGCTTTTACGGAATGCGTGATACATCCCATGGATATGCGGTCCGCACATGTTGCATAATCGGATACATTGTCCATGGTGACCCTTCCGGACACTTCCACCATGATGTCAGGGTCGATCGATTTTATCAGAGAATAGAGTTCCTTGGCCTCTTCGGGGGTGCGGTTGTCGAGCATGATGATGTCCGCACCGCATTTTGCCGCGACCTCTGCATCATGTGCGTTCTCCACCTCTACCTCCACCTTCATGTTGTATTCGAGATCGAGCGTTCTCTCCATGATGTTCTCGATCCCTCCGGCAGCGGCGATGTGGTTGTCCTTTATGAGCACCATATCGTACAATCCGAATCTGTGCGGATCTCCGCCTCCAAGGACTATGGCCTTCTTCTCGAACTTCCTGAATCCTGGTGTGGTCTTCCTGGTTCCAGCGATCTTTACAGTATCGGAGAACGGTCTGCACTTTTCGGTGGCCTCATGGACCATCGTAGCAATACCGCTCATCCTCATCATGATGTTTAGGGCGGTACGCTCCGCGGTCGTTATCCCGCGTTCGGGGCCGGACAGTTCCATGACGTCCGTGCCCCTCTTCACGAAACTTCCGTCATCGACGAGTCTTCTGGCAACCACTCCGAGTTTGGAGAATGTGCATTCGGCCTCCTCCAATCCTGCGACCACGGCATCGTCCTCGCAGGAGATTATGGCCCTGCCATCGGTATCGGGTACGAACATCAGGGTCGTCACATCACCGGACCCGATGTCCTCCTCCAGGAATCTGTCGATCTCATACATGTTCAGACGTCGAGCTCGAACGGCTCGTCCAAGGATGGCAGGATGACGTTGTAGTCCGCAAGGTCGTCGAGGAACATCTCTCTCGTCTCGGAGTGCATGATGACGACGTTGGTGGGGTCACATGCCTTGACGAAGTCCACGAGCTGCTTGTGATCGGCGTGTGCCGAGAAGTCGAACTTCTGCAACTCGCAGTTGATCTTGACGGGTTCATCATCGAGCTTCAGGAGACCGGTATCCATGAGCATCCTTCCGTTGGTGTCCTCCGCCTGGTATCCGACCAACAGGATCGCGTTGGCTGGATCGTCCTTGAGGGATCTGATGTAATTGAGTGCGGGTCCACCGTCCAGCATTCCTCCGGTGGTGACGATGACGTCCGCTCTTCTGGCCTCCCTTCTCATGTTCGCGGTCCTGACCTCGTTGAACTTCCTCTTGGCAGCCTTGAGGTCCTTCGCGTTCAGCAGATATTCGGGGTATTCGGAGTAGAGGCGGGTGACGGACCTTCCCATACCATCGACCCACATGTCGAATCCGAGGTCCTTCAGGATGATCATGATCTCCTGAGTCCTTCCGACAGCGAAACTGGGGATGAGTGCGGTTCCTCCACGGTCGACGACCTCCTTGACCTTCTCTACGAAGTCGGCCTCGACCTGCTTTCTGTCGGGGTGAAGGCGTCCACCGTAGGTTCCCTCGATGAAGAGGTTCTCACAGTCGACGGGCCTTGCCGCATCGACGAGACGTGTCCTGACAGTGTGGATGTCTCCGGTGTATACGGTACTGGTGTCCCCGATGAACTCGAACATGGTGGCTCCGGGGACGTGTCCTGCGGAGTGGAGCTTCGTATCGAAACCGTTGAGTTCTATGGTGTCACCGAATGTGAACGGGACGACAGCCTTCATGGTCCTCTCGATATCGCCGGTGGTGTAGGGCAGAGGGTAGTTCTCCGCCTTTGCGATCTTGAGGCTGTCGTGCATCATGATCTCTCCCACCTCTGCGGTGAGGGGTGTGGAGAACAGTTCGCATCTGTCCCTTCCGCAGACTGCGGGGATCATTCCACAGTGGTCAAGGTGAGAATGGGTGAGGAACGCGTGTTTGATCCTGGGTGCCATCAGAGGGTATTCTGGGGGTTTGGTAGGGGCCATACCGTATTCTACAAGGTATGTCTCGTCCCCATTCTCCATGGTCATTCCCATTTTTCCGACGGTGTCCGCACCGCCTAGGAATCTGAATTTCATCTTCATCGTATCAACTTCCTAAAGATTGTGTGCCTCTTGTTCTAGAGGACTTTGGTGATAAGGGCAAGTGCCCTGCTACTGTGATATGGAGGCATTACGCACGCGTAACGCGTATTATTATAACCCATAAGCAACGCTTATATATGGTTTACGGAATTGAACGATATCGGCTTCGGTCGGTGTGGGATGCATGAGCAGAGGCAATGAACGTCGCCAGCGTACGCTGGGTTCTGTGACACGTAGTGCCATAGAGGGCGCAGCTGGTATCAATTCTAACAGTTTCTACGACAGTAAGTCGGGACTGTCCATGGTGGTCGTTCTAGCCTTGGCTCTGTCATGGATTCCATATGTCGGCCCTATCGTTGCAGGGTTCGTTGGAGGGAGGAGGGCAGGGTCCATCGTCCGTGGATTCGTTGTCGGTGTGTTCGGTAGTCTCCTCGTTTTCGGTATTGCATTCCTTCTGAACCTCGGTCTCATGAAACTGTTCGAACCACAGTACCAGTCGTTCATGGATACTCTGGAGGCCATCTCCCCGAGCATCGTCGTCGGTCTGGAGAGCATATCCTCATACCTTTCCGATAATTTCGTCACAGTCGCTTCCGATATATCGGTGTCCGTACAGACCCAGACATATGCATCCATCTTAGGTTTCGCCATGATTGGGGGCGTGTTCGCCGATCAGGCCAGGAAGGAACTCAGGATCATCGTGTCCCAGTCCATGGATGTCAACAGACCCAGGCCGGCACGTTCGACCACAGCGTTCGTCGCTGGTCGCGACATGGGGTTCCAGAACTACGACGATCTCAGTAGGGTCGGTGTCAAAGCGGTTAGCGACAACGATGTGCTCGTGCCCCAATCCTCCGTGATGGACTCCTCGGCACCTACCGTACCCACAAAGACGGATCTGGATGTGCCAGACGATGAAACTACCAAAACTCCTGAGGTTGATGCGGACGTAAATGCGAGTACGGATGTGCCAGACGACAAGATGTCCGAGCAGGTCGATCCCGCCATCCAGGAGAACAAACCGTCCCCGGACCAGATCAAATCATCTGTGCCAGTCACAGGGAAAAATTCTACTGCCGACAAACCCTCGGTGTCGGATGATCTTGAATGGTTCTGATTCTCTCGTACGCGGGCACGCGTACCCAACTTATTTTATAATGATAGAACATCGCCACATCCAGAGGACGATTGCTAATGTTTTGCAATGAATGTGGTTCACTTATGTTCCCCCAGGATGGGAAGTATGTTTGTCAGCAGTGTGGATATGAAGAGGAGATCGGCAACAAGGTCGAGAAGTTCAGCACCAAGCACGAGGAGAAGGTCGCTACCGTCCTCGATGGAAGCGCTGCAGCATTCATGTCCAAGATGCACATCATCTGCCCAAAATGCTCTCATACCGAGGCATTCTATGACATCAGGCAGACCCGTGCAGCAGATGAACCTGAGACTCAGTTCTACCGCTGCTGCAAGTGCAATCACCAGTGGAGAATCAACTGAGTAACCAGAGGTATCTCCGATGTTCAAAGCAGAGCTCAGGTCTGATGCGCTCAAAGGGCTCATCAACGTAATCTCCACTTTGATCGATGAGGTCAAGTTCACGATCTCTCCCGAGGGCATTAGCCTCAAGGCCGTCGACCCTGCACATGTCGCGATGGTCGAGATCAACCTTGGAAAGGGAGCTTTCGAGTCCTATGAGGCCGATGATACCGAGATCGGTATCGACATCGACAAGGTCAAGGATGTTCTCAAGCTTGCCAGCTCCGGCGACATCATCTCCATGGAGCAGGATGAGGGCCGCGGAAGACTCATCTTCAAGGTTGGAAACATCACCAGACGCATGAACCTCATCGACACCTCCAGCCTCAACGACCCCAGGGTCCCACAGCTCGAGTTGGCGGCATCCATCGAGGTCCCCGTAACCGACCTTCAGAAGGGAATCAAGGCTTCTGAGTCCATCTCCGACCACATCGCGCTCACCGCCGATTCCGACAAGTTCGAACTCCACTGTGATGGGGACACGGATTCGGTCGATCTCGTCATGGAGGCATCCAACGACGTAAAGATCGTCTCTGACGGAAAGGTCAGCAGTATGTTCCCGCTCGATTACTTCTCCAATCTCATCAAGGCGATCCCTTCGGACCTTCGCGTCAGGATCGAGTTGGATACCGATTTCCCCGTAAGGATCGTGTTCGCACTCGCAGAGGGCAACGGAGTTGTCAGATACCTCCTCGCACCCAGGATCGAAAAGGATTGATTCCCATGGTCACCGAGAAAGCGATTGAACTGAAGAAGAAGGCCAACAAGCTCAGGTACCATGTCGTCGAGATGACCACAGCGGCAGGTTCCGGACACCCTGGAGGTTCACTTTCAGCAGCAGATCTCGTATCCACCCTCTACTTCGAGGTCATGAACCACGACCCGAAGAATCCTGGTTGGGAGGATAGGGATAGATTCGTCCTTTCAAAGGGTCATGTCGCACCCGTTCTCTATTCTGCTCTTGCAGAATGCGGCTATTTCCCTGTAGAGGACCTCATCACACTCAGAAAGCTTGGTTCCAAGCTCCAGGGCCATCCCGTTAGGGGAAAGGTTCCGGGAGTCGAGATGTCCACCGGATCCCTCGGACAGGGTCTCAGTATGGCATGCGGAATCGCCTTGGCCGGAAAGCTTGACAAGAAGGATTACTGGACATACTGTCTCCTCGGAGACGGAGAGATGCAGAGCGGACAGAATTGGGAGGCCATAATGTTCGCAGCCCAGCAGAAGCTCGATCACCTGATCGCATTCGTCGATCGCAACAGACTCCAGATTGAAGGAGATACCGAGATCGTCGTCGGTCTCGAACCCCTCACCGAGAAGTGGCTCGCATTCGGATGGGACGTCTATGAGATCGACGGTCACAACATCGATCACATCCTCGGAGCCATCAGGAACGCCAAGACCACAGATTCACCCTCGGTCATCGTCATGCGTACCGTCAAGGGAAAGGGTGTCTCCTTCATGGAGAACAACGCAGGATTCCACGGACGTTCATGTAAGCCCGATGAGTACGAACAGGCAATGAAGGAACTCAAGGAGGCGCTCTGAAATGACCAAGCTCGCACAGCGCAACTATTACGGGAAGGCACTCGCTAAGCTAGCAGAGGAGAATCCAAACGTCGTCGTCCTCGACGCGGACCTCGCAGGTTCCACCAAGACATCCGAGTTCAGGAAGGTGGCTCCCGAGAGATTCATCGAGGTCGGAATCGCGGAGCAGGACATGATCGGAATAGCCGGTGGTCTTGCAGCATCCGGAAAGACTGTGTTCGCATCCACTTTCGCGGTGTTCGCTACCGGAAGGTGTTGGGAACAGATCAGGCTCGCAATGGCCTATCCCAGGCTCAACGTCAAGGTGGTCTCGACCCACTGCGGAATCTCCGTCGGACCCGACGGTGCATCCCATCAGGCATTGGAGGATATCGCTATCATGCGTGCCATCCCCAACATGACTGTCATCTCCCCCGCGGACGCATACGAGGCATACGCGGCAACTCTCGCCATCGCAGATTTCGACGGGCCCGTATACATGAGGCTCGGACGTGCCGACATGCCCGTCCTCTTCGACGAGGATGTCAAGTTCGAGATCGGAAAGGCCAAGAAGCTCAGGTCCGGATCCGATGTCACTTTGATCGGAACCGGTCAGATGGTCTCCCTCTGTATGGATGCGGCCGAGATGTTGGAGAAGGACGGGATATCCGCAGAGGTCATCAACATCTCCACCATCAAACCCCTCGACATCGAGGCTATCTACGAATCCGTTTCGAAGACCGGATGTGTCGTCACCGCCGAGGAGCACAGTGTCATCGGTGGACTCGGTTCCGCCGTTGCGGAGTTCCTCTCGGAGAACTGTCCCTGTCCTATCACCAGGGTCGGTACCCGCGACACCTTCGGCGAGTCCGGAGATCCGGACGAACTGTTCAAGAAATACGGTCTCACCGCAGAGGACATTCGTGCCGCTGCAGAGATCTCCATTAAAAAGAAGGAGTGAAATCAATGAAGATCTTCATCGACACAGCAAACATTGACAGAATCAAGGAAATCAACGACTGGGGAATTCTCGACGGAGTTACCACCAACCCTAGCCTCATCGCAAAGGAGGGAAAGGATCTCAAGACCATCGTCACAGAGATCAGTCAGATCGTCGACGGCCCAATCTCCGCAGAGGTCATGTCCATGGATGCAGAGGGTATGGTCGCAGAGGGTCTCGAGCTCGCAAAGATCCACCCCAACATCAACATCAAGCTGCCCATGTGCATCGAGTCCCTCAAGGCCACCAAGGTCCTTGCATCCAAGGGAATCAAGGTCAACGTCACCCTGATCTTCTCCGCACAGCAGGCACTCCTCGCTGCAAAGGCAGGAGCAGCATTCGTCTCCCCCTTCGTCGGAAGACTTGACGACATCGGAATCGATGGTACCGCACTCATCAACGAGATCTCTGCGATCTTCAACAACTACGGAATCACCACCGAGATCATCGCTGCATCCATCAGGAATCCCATCCACGTTTCCGCTGCAGCTCTCGCAGGATGCGACATCGCAACCATTCCCTACGACGTTCTCAAGATGATGATCAGTCATCCTAAGACCACTGAGGGAATCAACAAGTTCATCGCAGACTACGAGAAGTCCAAGAAGAACTGAGGTAAGATGCCCGATATCGTTGTGGTTGGAGGCGGCCCGGCGGGCAGTATGTCGGCAGCGATGCTGGCGAAGGCCCATGACGTGGTCGTTCTCGAGGATCATAACGTTTCGGGGACACCCCTTCAATGCACAGGTCTGGTCTCACCCGATGTCGTGAAGATGTCCGGTGTGAATCCGACCGTGCTAAACTCATTCTCCAAATTGAATGTGCATTTTCCAGACGGCTTCATCTATTCCGTAGATTGTAAGAGCGAGAGGGCGGTGTTACTCGACCGTTCCGGATTGGACAGGTTATTGGCCGAGAAGGCGATGGATGCTGGTGCCGAATTCCGCTATTCCGATCGTTGCATTTCATGTAAGGTGTTCAAGGATTCAGTGACCACGGTGACAGAATCCGGAAAGGAATATGATTCCCAGATCGTCATCGGGGCGGACGGTCATAATTCCATGGTCCGCAGGATGGTATGTTCCGAGCCTCCGCGTATGCAGGTCCGTGGCATCCAGTTGGATGTGAAACACACCTTCGATGACCAGGATGCCATTGATGTATGGCTGGGTTCCAACATCGCACCCGGTTTCTTCGCTTGGACCGTCCCCTATGAGGACACCGTACGTATAGGGCTCTGTACCGAGTGGTCATGTGGTATACCTGCGGATTTCCTTCAGACATTCCTTCGTAAGGCAGGATTGTCCGAGTCCAAAGTCATTCAGAGGTCCAGTGGCAAGGTGCCCATAGGGCTCCAGAGTAGGACATATTCCGACAGGTTGCTTCTGCTGGGCGATTCGGCCGGACAGGTGAAACCGATCTCTGGAGGCGGTCTATACCCGATGATGGCCTCCGCCCCATACCTGGCTCAGGTAGTAGAGGGAGCCTTCTCGGAGAATGATTTCTCCGCACGTTATCTTTCAAGGTATCAGAAGCTGTGGAAGAAGGAGATCGGAAGCGAATTGAAGCATGGATTCACGCTCAGACGCATGTACAACAATCTGAGGGATGATGAATTGGATGGAATCCGTAGGATCATAGACACGCCGTTCGTTCATGACCTCGCTTCCACCGCTACGATAGACAATCCGAGTTCGATGGTGTTGAAGGCACTTAGGAACATACCTATGGCCATGAGGCTCATGCCATATCTTTTCAAGGGGTTGTTCAGATGAGGATGGCGAAGATCCCCTCATCCGATGCACACGATCTGATTCCCGAGCTTCTTAGGTCGGATCTCGTCAACAGACATGCAAAGATCTCGAAGGAGGGGGATTACAGATTGGTCCCGATCCTGGATTCTGCTATGGATGAGATATGTGCCAGAGGTTACGAGATCGTAGAAGGTGATGCCCATTCCAGGGATCGTACTCCTCCACAGGTGAGGATAAGGAATGCACTTTCCGACCTTCCGGAGGATGTACTGTGCCAGTTGCCAATGAGGTGGGAGACGGTCGGGGACATCGTCATCATAAAGTTGCATCCTTCCGCGGATCCATATAGGTTCAGGATCGGAGACGTATATGCCAGCGAGTTGGATGCCGACACGGTCTGTGTTGATCGCAGCGGCGTGTCCGGTGAGTTCAGACAACCAAGTATGGAACTCATCCATGGAAGTAAGACCAAATCCACCCGTTTGGAGAACGGGATCAAATATCGTTTCGATGTGACGAAGGTCATGTTCGCGTCCGGTAATGTGGATGAACGTGAAAGGATGAAGAATCTGGATTGTACCGGTGAGACCGTTGTGGATATGTTCGCCGGCATAGGTTATTTCACATTACCCCTTGCCAAATTCTCTGGGGCGAAGAGAGTCATCGCCTGTGAGAAGAATCCGGAATCTTACGGGTTCCTGGTCGATAATGTGGAGTTGAACGAAGTCTCCCATATAGTGGAGCCGATGTTGGGTGACAATCGCGATATTCCGGGCGAGTGTTTCGCGGACCGTATTCTCATGGGATACGTCCAGATCACTTCCGAGTTCATCCCGAAGGCTCTGCAGTTGATCAAACCCGGCGGAATGATACATTATCATGATACCTTCTACATAAACGAGTATAAGGAGAAGGTGAACGAGATGTTCACCAAATATTGCGGTGACCGTAGGTTCGTAGTGGAGGGGATAAGGGAAGTGAAATCCTTCGCTCCATCCGTCTCACACTACGTGGCCGACGTCCGTATTCTGGATTAAACGGTTTCTCCGCATCCCGTTGCGGTGAGGAGGGTGGACATCTTGTGGCGATATTCGTCACCTGTGGAGTCCACAAGGTCGCGGATGAAGGGTACAAGGAACTGTGCCAGATCCGCCTCCTCTGCAGTGCTCTTGACAGTGTCGGGGTTCTCGATGTATGCAAGTGCGAATCCCTTCGCCAGAGCACGTGCGTGATAGTTGCGTGGAGGTACTTTCGAGATCTCCTCCATGAGGAGGTCAGTGCCACCGACCTTCATCGCTTTCGCATATGTGTCAGCGGTCTTGGTGACATCTCCCATGTGTTTGAATTCCGGAAGGGTCTTGACAACATCTTTGGACCTTTCGATCCTACGTGCATCACTGAGGACGGCCTGAAGGTTCTTCTTCCCTACATCTCCCATCTTCTCCGCAGTTTCCGCTGATGTGAAGCATTCGAGGATTTCCCTGTAGGAGGTCTCCCAAATGGATGCAAGGGCCTCGGACGCCCTCTCCGTCTGAACGACGATGGAGTCCTTGTATTGTGCCAGATATTTGGTCAATGCATCTATTTCGTCCTGTGTGCCCTTGAGTGTGGCGATGAATGCGGCGGAATCGGAACCGAAATTGCGGTCGCCGATGACGAATGTGGATTCTGCACTATCCTTCAACGCACCCAATCTCTCCTTGAGTACCTGTTTGATCAGCTGTACATCGGTGAGCTTTCCGTATGCATAGTTCTTGAGGAGATCCCCCTCTATCCTCTCGGAAGACGATCCGTCCTTGGAGTGGTAGTTATGTTCGATGCTGACCTCGAAATCATCCAGGGGTTTCTCGGCAATCATCCTGGAGATCAGGTACTGCATCGTGGAAACATCCTTGGCACAGTTCTTACAGATCCTGATCCTCCTCTTGGCGGACTTTATGTGGATGACCAATGCGGCCTCCTTGGGGTGGGCGCATTCCAACTCATCGTTGGGGAACTCATACGGGGATTCCCAGAATGTGTCATAGATATAGTCCTCTGGCATATTCGGGTAGTTGGAACATACGAGTTCGTCATCGAAGGAGTAGAGGAGAAGCCCCTTCTTCTTGGCGAACGCGTTGTACAGGAACAACCTGATCTTGGGGTCGTTGTAATGTTGACAACCGATCAACTTGTCGTTACCTACAGCACCTCTCTGAGCGAAGAGCACATCCTCGCCAGCCAACTTCGCGGTTGCCATATACGGGACGCTACCGGCAGCGTAAAGTGAGATGGTGGCGGCGTATGCCTTGAAGATATCGTCGCTTCCTTTTCCTGCGTACTTAATGAGGGCTTCGGAGCTGTTCTTGTACTTCTCAAGTTTGTCGATCTTCTTGAAGGTCTTGTCGAAAGCACACTTCCTACAGTTGCCCGCGCATTTGGGTCTTAGGATGGAAGGGTTCTCCCAGAGGTTCTTGGACCTCTCCAGGATATCGTTCTCCAATCTCTTGTTCGTGCGCTTGACTCCTCTGAATCTTGCCCTGCGTCCCATAGGGTCTTGATGTTTTCATCAGTATTTGAACCGTGTGCAATCCACAGTTGCAGAGAGGGATTGTATCCTCTCATTTTGCTCAACTTCAAATACCTCTCTTGACGATAGAGAATCATGGTCACAGGTCTGGAGATGTACGAGAGGCGCATCAGGGAATTCTTCGCCAAACCTCCGTTCAATCTTAGGTTCGATAATGAACAGATTACACTCTTCCGCACGGCTCTGACGCATTCCTCATTCGTTGAGGAGTACAACGTCAACCACGATAACAAGATCCAATCGTACGAGAGGTTGGAGTTCCTGGGGGATGCCGTATTGGAGTTCATCGTATGCGATGAGGCCTACAATCTCGGTACCCTCAAGGATGAAGGAGAGATGACCAACAAGTTCAAGCAGGCAGCCGTCGCCAATGCGAAGATATGCGAATATCTCGAGTTCAACAAGATCGATTATGAGGATATCGCATTGCTTGGAAAGTCCTTCAGATCCGAGAAGGGGGACCGTTTCAGCGACGATATGCGTTCGGACATATTCGAAGCGATAATCGCAGCCACGTACCTCGCATTCGGAATGGACCGTGCAAGGCGTTTGGTACAGGACATAATCCTGCTTCCTCTGATGGAGAGGTTCGAATTCTGAACCGCATGTTCCTCCCAATGACCATAGGTTTAGTGGAGATTCTCCCCTCTTAAATATCGCTATATCGATTACATGGTATGGATGTCGATACGACCGTTGAGGCCATCAAGAGCATGGAGATCCGCGGAGCAGGAAGGATCGCCAGGGCCGGAGCATCCGCATTGGCGGACTATGCTACTAATTTCAAAGGTGACGATCCCAAGGGGTTCATCGCAGGGATCATGGATTCGAGGGACAGGATCCTCGGTTCCAGACCAACTGCCGTATCGCTTTGGAACGGCGTACATGCAACCATCAAAGGGGTGGACGCGTGCGACACTGTCGAGGGGATGAGGGAACTCATAGTCTCCAACGCCGAGAGGTTCAACAAGGCATCGTTGGATGCTGTCAAGACAATCGGTGAGATCGGTGCCAAACGCATACAGGATGGTGACGTCATCCTCACGCATTGCAACAGCAGTGCCGCATTGAGCGTCATCAAGACCGCATTCAGACAGGGAAAGAAGTTCAGGGTCTATGCGACGGAGTCCCGCCCATGGAGGCAGGGTATCCTCACCGTCAACGAACTCGCCAAGGAAGGTATCGACATCACATTGATTATCGACAGTGCCGTGAGGTCCGTGATGAAGTCCGTGACCAAGGTGTTCGTCGGAGCCGATACCATCACTTCGCACGGAACATTGGTCAACAAGATCGGCACATCGCAGCTGGCATTGGCAGCGAATGAGGCCAGGGTACAATTCTACGTCTGTTCGGAGACCTATAAGTTCTCCCCCATGACCTTGTTCGGCGATATGGTCACGATAGAGGAGCGTGATCACGATGAGGTCGCCAAGAGGGAGATCCTCGATCCCGCTGTCAAGATATTCAACCCTGTGTTCGACAGCACACCTTCGAAGTACATCGACGGAATAATCACCGAAGTGGGTCTGATCTCTCCGGGTTCCGTGTACCATGTGATGACCGATCAGTTGGGTGATGACATTTTCAAGTTAATTGGGTGATAAAATGACCACATCATACATGCATCTGGGCGAAGACATCGATGTCGACGCATACGTGATATGTGACTACAGGGTCACTACTGGGATGTCTATGGAGAAGGCTGCGAACGCTATCGCGGCGGAACAGTCCACAGGTACATGGACCGACCTAACTACGACAACCTCCAAGATCGTGGAGAACTATGGTGCGAAAGTACTGTCCATCGATGGGGACATGACACGTATCGCATTCCCGGTAGAGGATTTCAGCATCGATATCGGTGGTGTGCCCCAGATCCTCTCCGTGATCGCAGGAAATCTATTCGGATTGGAATCCGTCAGTAAACTGAGATTGGAGGACGTGTTCTTCCCCAGATCCATTCAGGAGATGTACAAGGGCCCCAAGTTCGGAGTCGAGGGTATGAGGAAACTCCTGGATAGGCCTGAGAAGCCCCTGGTAGGTACGATAGTCAAACCAAAGATCGGTCTTTCACCCAAGGATACCGCCAATTACGTCTATGAGGCGGGAGCAGGCGGATTGACCAACAGCAAGGACGATGAGACTCTCACGAATCAGAAGTTCTGTCCCATCGAGGACCGTACCGTCGCAGTCGCAGAAGCACTTGACAGGTTGGAGTCCGAAGGTCACAAGATGATGCACGCGATCAATGTCAGCACCAATGGCGACAGGATCGTGGAGCTCGCAGAGAAGGTGCAGTCCTGGGGTGCGAAGGAGCTGATGGTGGACGTAATCACCTGCGGGTTCGGAGCAGTGCAGGCATTGGCCGAGGACCCATCCATCAAGGTCCCGATCCACGTACACAGGACCATGCATGGAGCGTTCACAAGGGACCCGCTCCATGGTATCGCGATGTTACCGATCACAAAACTCGTCCGTATGTGTGGAGGAGATGCGTTGCATATCGGAACCCTCGGTGTCGGAAAGATGTCCGGCGATCCAAAGGGTGACCTTTCCAATCTGGATGCGTGTCTGGATTCCACCGGTGGATACAGAACGGTCATGCCCGTTCTGTCCGGAGGGGTCTATCCCGGAATGATCGGCAGGATGATTCAGATCGCAGGAAAGAACGTACAGGTGCAGGCCGGGGGCGGAGTTTCCGGACACCCCGGAGGTGTGAGGAAAGGTGCGATGGCAATGTGCCAGGCAATCGATGCAGCATTCTTGGACATCCCTGTCACCGAATATGCGAAGGACAACGTCGAACTCAATGAGGCTCTTATAAAGTGGGGATACAAATGAAACTCATAGTCAAAGAATACGATTTGGACTCATCCGAGCCCGCAGTCATCATCCACGATGACGACTGTATCCGTCTCGGCGTCAAGGTCCATGACCGCGTCAGGATCAATTCAGGTGATGTCTGGGTCTCTCTTGTTGGTAATTCGGATACCATCGTTGAGAAGGGTCAGATCCTCATCCCCAACATCTACCTCAAACGTTACAACCTGAAGGATGGCGACGAAGTGGATGTGGCACATTCACCCAAACCGGATTCCGTGATCTATATCAGGAAGAAGATGGACAACAAGACCCTCACCAAGGAGGAGATCTATGCCGTTGTGAACGACATCCTCGAGGCCAAACTCTCCAACATAGAGGTCTCAGCTTGGTTGACTTCCTTGTACATCAATGGGATGGACCTCGACGAGATCAGTCATTTCACGAATGCGATGGTGGATACCGGTGACAGGATCGTATTCGAGCGTCAGCCGGTGTTCGATTTCCATAGCGTAGGTGGTGTGCCAGGTAACAAGGTCACGCCTATAGTGGTGTCTATCGTGGCAGCAGCGGGACTCATGTTGCCCAAGACGTCCTCTCGTGCCATCAGCAGTGCATGTGGCACATCCGACTTTGTGGAGACGTTCTGCGATGTGGAGCTCTCCGCCGAAAGGGTCAAGGAGATCTCAGAAGAGATCGGAGCAGTCTTCGCATGGGGCGGTTCCATGAATCTGGCACCTGTGGATGACATCGTCATCAAGGTCGAGAATCCTCTGGGAATCAACCCTCGCGCTCAGATGTTGGCATCCATCATGAGTAAGAAGGTGGCGATAGGCGCCACACATCTTCTCGTCGATATCCCCATGGGTGCCGGAACGAAGATCCCCACCATGGACGTCGCACGCGCATATGTGCGTGACTTCACAGATCTGGGTCATAAGCTCGGAATGCATGTGGAGTGTGCTATCACATACGCCGATCAACCCGTTGGTCAGGCCGTAGGCCCCATCCTCGAGGCGAGGGAGTGCATCCGTGTACTTGAGGGCGACAACCATCCCGGAAGCGTTGTGGAGAAGGCTTGCGCACTCGCAGGTATGATCCTCGAGATGGGAGGGATTCCCAACGGGGCCGACAAGGCCAAGGAGCTTCTCGAGTCCGGTGCGGCATTGAAGAAGTTCCGTGAGGTCGTAGCAGCACAGGGTGGAAACTACGATATCAAATCCTCCGACCTGGTCCCTGGCCAGTACACGCAGGACGTGGTCGCTACCAAGGCGGGATTCGTTCATTCCATTGACAACAAGTCCATCGTACAGATCGCCAGGGCTGCAGGATCACCTTCCGATAAGGGAGCAGGTCTCCTCATATTCAAGAAGAGGGGGCAGAGGGTGGAGAAGGGTGATGTCATCATGCGCATCCATGCGGACAATGAGGCAAAAGGCATCCGTGCAAAGGAGCTGGCACTTCGTTATGCCCCCATCCACATCGAGGGTATGCTCATAGAGAAGGGATGAGATGAGGCAGCTCTGTTTCACAATCGATCTCGATCGTGACGTGAACGATGCTGTTGTGGGGTCGTCTGCAGCCGTATCCTTGGACCGCGGTTCAGGCAACACTCCACGTTTCAGCTCCTCGGAGAAGGGCACTCTGGTACTTTTGGATCTCCTGGACGATCTCGGCATCCAAGCCACGTTCTTTGCGGAAGCCAGGACACTTCAGGAGACCCAGATCGGTAGATCGATCTCCAAGTACGAGGTTGCTATGCACGGGTACGACCACGAGGACCTCACAGGTTCCAAATCGAAGGTCATCCTGGCACATGGGGAATTAAGATCAATCGTGGAAAGATCCGTACAGGTCATACGTGACGAAGTAGGGTGTTCTCCCACAGGCTTCCGTTCGCCATACATGGATCCAAACGAGGAGCTTCTGGATTTCCTCCACGAGTATGGTGTGACCTACGATTCATCAAGATACGCATATGTGTCAGATGTTGTGAAACCATATCCATCCGGAAATATGATGCTCACAGAAGTGCCAGCACTCAAAGGCACATCCGCCAATGGGAAAACGATCACGTCCTATCTGTGGCCGATGCACGAAGGGAAGAGGTCTGCCGGAGACTTCATAGCATTATGTGAGACTGTCAAAGAGGGCGTATGTATGATCGCCACGCATACTTGGCACATGGTCGAGAGACGTTCCGGCGGACCCATGTCCCAGGAGGATGTGTCCGCCAACTACGACGCCACCCGCGATGTACTGTCGTCACTCATCGATTCGGGTTTCGAGGCCGTCGATGCCAGGCACGCAGCGTCGATAAAATGAGGCAGAGGCCTCCTTTTACCTATCCGTTATAAAACGCGCGACCATATTCTTTTAAAGTACTAGCCGATACTCGGAGTATGTCTTGCAAGATTATCTCCGGCCCAGAAGTAGCTGGCCAGATCTATGACGAACTCCGTGTCAGAATCGAGAGGTTGAAGTCCGAAGGCACGATGCCCGGCCTTGCAGTGATCCTCGTCGGAGACGATCCTGCTTCTCAGGTTTATGTTCGCAACAAAGGAAGGAAATGCGAGGAGCTCGGAATGCACTCCGAAACCATCGTTCTCCCTGCGGAGACCTCCGAGGAGGAGCTCCTTTCCAGGATCGATGCGCTCAACAAGGATCCTGCGATCCATGGATTCCTTGTACAGCTTCCTTTACCCAAACACATCGATGAGGACAAGGTCATCCAGGCCATCGACCCCAATAAGGATGTGGACGGTTTCCACCCCGTCAATGTCGGAAACATGCTCATCGGTAAGCCCGGATTCCTGCCCGCTACACCGGCAGGTGTCCAGCAGATGCTCATCCGTTCCGGCATCGAGACCGCAGGCAAGCACGTGGTCGTCGTAGGAAGGAGCAACATCGTCGGTAAGCCCATGGCCTCGCTCATGGTCCAGCGCGGTGCGGATGCCACGGTCACCGTCGTCCACTCCAGGACCAAGGACCTGGCATCGATCACCAGGCAGGCCGACATCCTCATCGTGGCCATCGGAAAGGCACGTTTCATCACCGCCGATATGGTGAAGGACGGAGCGGTCGTCATCGACGTCGGCACCAACAGGATAGAGGACCCCACCCATCCCAAGGGATCCAGGCTCGTCGGGGATGTGGACTTCGACGAGGTCAGTAAGAAAGCATCCGCAATCACTCCCGTCCCCGGAGGGGTTGGGCCCATGACCATATGCATGCTCATGGCCAACACGGTCAAGGCAGCCGAGAATGCCGCATCACGCTAAAGAGGTAATCATCATGATGAGAGAATGCGAGGAACACGGATATTTCCGTGACGAGACCTGTCCCATCTGTGGAGAGGACGGCAAGTTCCTTATGAACGACTACGAGATGGAGAAGGTCGGCAGGATGATGGCCGGTATCCTCAGACATGGCAAGTTCGATCTTCCCATGGATGACCAGGGATTCGTCCAGCTCAGGAAAGTGGTCTCCGCCATCAAGGAGAACCGCAACCGCATGCAATGGCTCAGGCCCCATCACATCATCGCACTCGTGGAGACCGATCCCAAGGGAAGGTACCAGATCTCGGGAGACCTTATCAGGGCGATGTATGGGCACACCATTCCGTTGGACCTGCAGTTGCCCACCGAGAACGTCCCCGACGAACTCTACTATCCGACCACTGAGGAGGAGGCAGAGATCATCCTTGAGACCGGACTCATGCCATCCGACAGGATGATGGTCCACCTCTCGCTCACCTATCAGGACGCGTACAACGCCGGTTCTGTCCGTGTGGAGAATCCCCTGATCCTCGCAGTCGATGTCGACAAGTGTTTCGACGCAGGATACGATATAGGAAAGGCAGGAAGGACCGTGTTCCTCTGTAAGATGGTCCCCGCGGACTGCCTCAGGGTCATCCACGAGGAAGAACTCAACGATTGAGAGCGATACCATGCCTACGATTCTTACGCCCGAACAGGTGAAGGAAAAATACGGCCCCATGTTCTGCAAGTCCCTCATCACCATGGTGGATGAGAAGAACGGATGCGCACAGGTCGTAGAGAAGTGTTCTTCGACCGGCCCCAAGGAATGGGACATCGTCAACAGGAGGAGGACCAAGGGAATCATCA
This sequence comes from Candidatus Methanomethylophilaceae archaeon, assembly GCA_017508065.1. GTDB lineage: Archaea > Thermoplasmatota > Thermoplasmata > Methanomassiliicoccales > Methanomethylophilaceae > SIG5. The sequence continues at coordinate 26,061 of JAFVZR010000165.1, read as the reverse complement.
CCGATATCCGTGACGAGGGTGCCATCGTGATGGACCTCGTGATCGGTGACAGGCCTCTGAACTTCGGTCCAGCCTCCACGGAACTCGGTGCCCAGGGTATCTATTCCCTCCGTGTCGAGGGTGACAGGGTCCATACCAAGTGGAGAGGTATCGCAGGGGCATCCGTCGGAATAGGTGCATGTCTCCCTCAGGCCGACGATGTCATCGAGACCATCTATCCCGACGACTTCAAGATGGGCGGTGCATTCTCTGCAGAGACCGAGATCGTCACCCATAAGAGGGTACGTCTCGTGATCGGTGTCGACGATACCGACACCCCGCAGCAGGGTGCCTCATGGGTCCTCACCATGCAGCTCGGAAGGGAATGCCCTTACGGTAAGTTCCTCAACCACAAGATCATACAGCTCAATCCCAAGGCTCCCAACAAGACCACCAACTGTTGTTCCACAGCGGTCTCATTCGCAGCCACCGAGGAGGAGGTCCCTAAGATCATCGAATTCGCAAAGGAGTTCATCAGGAAGGGATCCTATTCGGACGACACGGTCATGACGACCTTCGTCGGTCTCAAGGTGCCCGAGGATCTCAAGAAGTGGTCCTGGGATGCGAAATCGGTTCTCTTCACCATCGATGACGCCGTTGCGGCAGCGGAGAGGAACGGTGTGGAGATCCATTACGTTACCGGTAACAAGGGAACGATCGGTGCCGTCGCGGCCATAGGTTGTTTCGACCTAGGCCTCAAGGCGGCCGGAATCCCGGAGGATTTCGAATGAATCCTCTCGGCCTCCTGACCAACGCTATCTATGGAATCTATGAGAAGCGTCTTGAGAGGGAGGTCTCGGACAAACCCGTTCCGAAGCACATCGCCATCATCATGGACGGTAACAGGAGATACGCCCGTGAACAGGGCCTCGAACCCAGGGAAGGACATCTTGCCGGAAAGGAGAAGATCAAGGACGTCCTCGATTGGTGTATGGAACTCGGTGTCAGGAACCTCACAGTCTACGCATTCTCCACCGAAAACTTCAACAGGGATCCGGAGGAGGTATCCTTCCTCATGGAGCTCATAGGCGAATCCCTGAGGGAGTTGGCGGACGATCAGAGGGTCCACGACAACCGCGTCCGTCTCAGAGCCATAGGGGAGAGGGACCTGATCCCGGACGAGATGTTGGAGGCCATCGTCTACGCCGAGGAGAAGACCGCGGACTACGGCGATTACAACTTCAACATGGCCATCGCATATGGGGGAAGACAGGAGATCGTCAATGCGGTCAAGGAGATCTCTTCCCGTGTGAACTCCGGCGAACTCGATATCGATGATGTGGATGAGGAAACCATCTCCAAGTACCTGTACACCTTCGAGGTCCCCGATCCCGATCTCGTGCTCAGGACCTCCGGTGAGTTCAGGGTCTCCAATTTCCTGCTTTGGCAGTTAGCATATTCAGAACTCTATTTCACGGACGTGTATTGGCCCAGTTTCAGGTACATCGATTACCTGAGGGCAGTAAGGTCCTATCAACAACGTGCCAGACGTTTTGGTACGTGAAGGTGAAAAAATGGCAACAGATATTGTATTCATACACGCACCAACTGTGTACGATTTCAGGAAGAAACCGATCTTCTACGGACCGGTCAGTGATGTGGTCCCCTCGTCCCCTGTGTTCGAGATGTACCCTATCGGATTCATGACCATGTCCTCTCACCTCGAGGCTGCAGGATTCAAGACGAGGATCGTCAACCTTGCGGTTCAGATGCTCCAGAACAAGAAGCTCGACGTAGAGCGTGTCATCCAGAAGCTCCATGCCAAGGTGTACGCCATCGATCTTCACTGGATGCCCCACTGTCACGGTGCCATCGAGATCGCTAAGATAGTCAAGAAGTACCATCCTGATGCAATAGTCGAGTTCGGAGGATTCTCCTCCTCATACTTCTACGAGGATCTGATCCAGAGGCCCTACATCGATATGGTCATGCGCGGTGACTCCACCGAGCTTCCACACGTCAAGCTCATGCAGGTGCTTTGTGACGGAGGAAACCTGGAGGACGTCCCCAACCTCACCTGGAAGGACAAGAACGGAAAGGTTCATGTCAACCCCATCACCAACATCCCCGAGGATCTCGACTGGTGTATGTTCGATTACGGAACGATGATCAAATGTACTCTCAGGAACAGGGACATCAAAGGGGCACTCCCTTGGTTGGACTGGGACAAGCTCCCGTTGACCTCCGTCTTCACCGTCCGTGGATGTAACCTCAACTGTGCTGAGTGCGGTGGATCCCATGCAGCGAACAAGAGGCTCCTGTGCAGGAATCATGCTGCTTTCAGAAGTCCTGAGAAGCTCGTAGAGGACATGTCCATCATCCAGGACTATCTGGATACGCCTATCTTCGTCATCGGGGATCCCCGTCAGGGAGGAAAGGACTATGTCGAGCGCATGGTCAAGGCAGCAAGGAAAGAAGGTATCAAGAACCATGTTGCCTTCGAGCTCTTCGCTCCCGGAAACGAGGAGTTCTTCTCACAGCTCCAGCACGGATTCGGAGAGTACTCTATGGAGATCTCTCCTGACTCCAGTGATGAGCTCGTAAGGATGGCCATGGGTAAGAACTACGATAACAAGTCCGTCGAGAAGACCCTCACTTCTGCGTTCGCAAATGGATGTGCCAGATTCGATGTTTTCTACATGACCGGACTTCCAGAGCAGACTGTCGAGTCCGCTATGAACAGTTCACGTGAGGCGAGGAACCTCTGGAACGCCGTTGGAAAGGACGACAAGCTCTACGTCTACACCGCACCCTTCGCACCATTCGTCGATCCCGGAAGCAGGGCATTCGAAGAGCCAGAGAGGTTCGGATACAAGTTCTTCGCAAGGACGCTCGATGAGCACAGGGCACTCTTGGAGAATCCCTCTTGGAAACATGTCCTGTCCTACGAGACCAAGTGGATGACCAGGGATATGATCGCAGACGTCTCCTACGATGCAGCACTCGAGCTGGCACATATCGAACTCGAGTGTGGACGCACCACTCAGGAAGCCTATGACGAGCGTGTGGAGAGGACCAACATAGCCAGAGACCTCCTGCACCGCATCGACGACATCCTCCTCATCAAGGACGAGAGCACTCGTACTGCGAAGCTCTGGGACATTAAGGAAGAGGGTGAGAGGATGATGGCCTCCACCGTCTGCAACAAGAAGGACCTCGATTGGGATGCTGGCTCTATATGGTCCAACGCTCCCAGGGTCGTCATGGGTCTCGTCAAGCACTCATGGCCCTTCGAGAGAAGGAAGAAGAACCCCGTTATGTGAGGTTCTTCCTCCAAACCCCTTAATCTTCTATTATAGAATAATAATATAGGGGGCTCAGCCCTTCCTTCCCAATTCCTTGTTCTTCTCCGCACATGCCTGTATGGCGGAGATGAACGCTGACCTGACCCCGTATTCCTCGAGGACCTTGACACCCTCGATCGTGGAGCCGCCGGGAGAACAAACCATGTCCTTGAGTTCGCCGGGATGTTTGCCGGACTCCATCAGTGTGATGGCGGAGCCCATCATCGTCTGTGCAGCGAATTTGAGTGAGAGGTCCTTGGGCAATCCGAGGAGCACACCAGCATCGGCCATGGCATCGAGGATCATGAACATGAAAGCTGGCGAACTGCCTGATATTCCAGTCACAGCATCGATGTCCTTCTCCTTTACTTCGATACAGATCCCGATGGATTCGAAGATGGATCTTACGGTATTAACGTCGTTTTCGGAGCAGTTTTCGGAATACGAAAAACAAGCCGTTCCTACGAAATTCGTACTGCAAATGTTAGGCATAACCCTAATAATTTTACTATCTGGCACATAATTTTTGAGTGTCTCGATGGTCACGCCTGCAGCGATGCTGACGAGGGTGTGAGATGGACCGAATTCCAGTTTTTCCGAGGAGAAAACGCCTGGGATCTGTTGGGGTTTCACGGACAGTACGACGACCTCTGCAGAGCTTACGACCTCGGCGTTCGATGTGACGACGGTGATACCTAGTTCGGCCTCAGCCCTCTTCCTGGAACTCTCGCGAGGATTGCTCGCGATGATCTCGTCCTTAGCGCAGAATCCCTTATCGACGATCCCTTTGATGATGGCGGATGCCATCTTCCCTGTACCGATGAATCCAATTTTGTAGACCATTTCGATGCCCTACGGAGCATCAGGTCGATGTGTTTTAAGGTCTTCGGAAATCGGGTAGCCAGCACCCTCTTTTCCTTTATTATATAGGAACGCGCGCGACGTAAACCTTTAATAAGTACATCCCATGTTGGATGACCAATGTCACTTATTGTGAGTTATATACCGTTGGCGGCGTTGGGAGTGTTAGCTCTCGGCTTCGCCCCACTCGCATGGTGGATGTCTAGGTTCCTCAGACCTAAGAAGCCATCCCAGTGGCAGGACGATACCTATGAGTGCGGTTCAGAACCGATCGGAGTCGCACGCGTCCAGTTCAGATTCCAGTACTATGCATTCGGAATCATTTTCGTCGTTTTCGACCTGGTCGCGACCTTCCTCGCGTTGTGGGCCGTTGCCTATTCGGCACTCAGCACGACTGCAACAGTATTCGTGCTTGTCTTCTTGGGTATACTCCTGCTCGGAGTGGCTTACGCACTTAAGAAGGAGGAAACCATATGGATATGAGCCTGTATCCCCACGCAGTTGCAATGAGCGCGGACGAATTCATGTCCTGGTCTTCAGCAATGATCAACAACATGCTGTCGTCAGGTGTGAAGAGGACGGTCGACAGATTGACCGGACCCGTCTGGGCTTGGGCTATGAGGAACTCCATGCACCCTCTGCACTTCGGACTGGCATGCTGTGCACTCGAGATGGCAGCGGCATCCAACACCAGGTACGACGCAGAGCGTGTCGGTATCATCTACCGTTCTTCGCCCAGGCAGACCGATATTCTCCTGATCAACGGATGGATCTCCAAGAAGCTCCGCCCCGACATCAGGCGTCTTTATGAGCAGATTCCCTCACCCAAGTGGGTTGTCGCGATGGGAGAGTGCGCCATTTCTGGTGGACCCTGGTACGACTCCTACAACATCGTTCAGGGACTCGATCAGATCGTTCCTGTGGATGTCTACATCCCCGGATGCCCGATCAAGCCCGATGCGATGCTCGATGGATTCTTCCTGCTTCAGAAGAAGATTGATGCCTACTTCAAGAGAGGCAACTTCATGATGGACTGATAACATGGCAGACGAACAGAAAATTGAGAGTCCGTCCTACGACGACATCATTTCCCTCATCGGATCCAAGTTCGGTGACAAGGTCAAGTTCAGGCAGTCCACCAAGAAGAACGTCAGGTCCATCAACGAGAAGAGAAGGATCTTCATGGACGCTGACAGGGAGGTCATCCTCGATCTCGCCTACTTCCTTCGTGACAAGCTCAACTTCGAGCAGGCATCCATGGTCACCGGTGTTGACTGGGTCGACCACATGCAGGTAGTTTACCACATTACCAACTACTTCAACTCGATCACCGTTGAGATCGTCGTCAACATTCCTGCTGATGATCTCCACGTGGCTTCCGTCGCACCCGTTTGGGGCGGTGCCAACTGGCACGAGAGGGAGACCTATGAGCTCTTCGGAATCATTTTCGACGGCCACCCCAAGCTGGAGAGGCTGCTCACACCCAAGAGCTACGAATTCTTCCCCTTCAGGAAGTCCTACAAGCTTAGGGGGTCACAGTAATGGCACAAGAGAAGATGAACGCGGACAAGATGTGGCTCACCATGGGTCCCCAGCACCCGTTCTCTCACGGTCTTTGGACCCTTAGGGCCCAGGTCGACGGAGAGATCGTCACCGATGCTGAACCCGAAGTCGGATATCTTCACCGCGGATGGGAAAAAGAGTGCGAGCAGAGGGATTACCAGAAGATCATCCCCATGGCCGACCGTCTTTGCTACTCTGCATCGATGACCTGGTCACACCTGTTCTGTAAGGTTGCAGAAGAGGCACTCGACATCGAGGTCCCCGAGAGGGCACAGTACCTTCGTGTCGTAGCAGATGAGATCTGTCGTATCCAGTCACACCTGATGTGGCTCGCAGCAGTCGGAACTGACGCAGGTAACCTCACCATTTTCCTGTGGGCACTGAGGGAGAGGGAGTTCATGCTCGATCTCAACGTCAGGCTCTGTGGACAGAGGCTTACCACCAACTACCCCCGTATCGGAGGAGTCAGGAACGACATGCCTTACTACTTCGAGAGGGACTGCCTCAGAGGAATCGAGAGATTCGAGAAGGCCCTCTGGGATATCGTCAACCTCACCGACGATTCTTCCATCTTCGTTGGAAGGGTCAAGGGAATCGGTTACATCTCCCGTGAGGAGTGTGCCAACCTCGGTATCACCGGACCCGCAATGCGCGGATGCGGTGTCGACTACGATGTCAGGCGCGACGACCCCTATGACGCATACGGAGACATGGACTTCTACGTTCCCGTCTACAAGGACGGAGATGCCTATGCAAGGTTCAGAGTCAGGATCGAGGAGATGTTCCAGTCCTGTTCTATCATCAAGCAGGCAATGAAGAAGCTCGAGTCCATCCCCAAGACCGCACCCTACAGGCTGAAGGTCCCCAAGGCAATCCCCGAGGGAACCCACATGGCTAGGATAGAGGACCCCCGTGGAGAGAGTGTCATGTACCTCATCTCCGATGGAACCGACAGGCCCTACAGGCTCAAGGTCCGCAGTCCCGTCTTCGTCAACGTTTCCGCTTCGAAGCGCATGGTCCAGGGCGTAAGGCTCGCAGATATCCCGACCGTCATGGCAATGATCGATATGTGTCTCGGAGAGACTGACAGGTGATTAAGATGTCCGGATTACGTGAATGGATTGTTAACAGGGCCACCGATCTCGCAGATGGCGGTTCTGTATGCCTCAACGGTCACGAGTACTCTGACATCGTTGGAATGTCTCCCTATGACGTTTACAACCTTCCTTACGATATTGGAGTCAAGGTTTGGGAGAGTCTCGGTGGACTCATCGCATGGCTCATCAACCTGTTTGTTCCCAACAACGCAGTGTCCTTCGCACTGATTTCCGATACTGCAACCAACGCAATGGCGATCGTCCTCATGGTCGTCGTCATCTTCGCTATTGGATTCGTCACCAACCTGACGATGATCTGGCAAGAGCGTAAGTTCCTCGGAAGGCAGATGGACAGGCGCGGTACCATGATCGGACCTCTCGGATACCTTCAGTGTCTGGGAGATGGTCTTAAGACCTTCATGAAAGAGAACGTTGCACCTAGGGCAATCGATAAGAAGATCTACTGGTGGGGAGTTGTCCTCGTCATCGGAACCTCTGTCCTGCTCGCATGTATGATTCCCCTGTCCCCCAGGTGGTTCATCGTCGACTACAACACCGGTCTCCTGCTGATCTTCGCATTCTTCGCACTGGCACCCTTCCTTATCATGTGCGCCGGTTGGGCACAGAACAACAAGTATTCGCTTATCGGAGGTCTCCGTGCGGCAGAACTTATGATTTCGTACGAAGTACCTATGCTCATCCTCTTTGCTGGAACCGTCTACATGACTGGATCCTTCAACATCGGTGACATCATCACCTGGCAGGAAGAGCACATCTGGCTCATTGTTCCCCAGATCGTCGGATTCTTCGTCTGTCTCGTCTGCGCTATCGCAGAGTCCGAGCGTGTTCCCTTTGACCTTTCCGAGGCAGAGGCTGAGCTCGTCGAGGGATGGCAGACCGAGTACGCCGGAATGAAGTGGGGTCTCATCATGCTTGGAGACTACTTCAGAGGATTCGTTGCATGTGCACTTGTCAACATCATGTTCCTCGGTGGTTGGTCCATGCCTATCATCAATGAGTTTGACTGGTACTATCAGTACTTCCCCGAGCTGTTCTTCGTCCTGAAGACCTGCTTCGTGTTCATATTCTTCATTACTGCAAGGGGTGCACTGCCTCGTGTCAGGACCGATCAGATCGTCAACGTCGGATGGAAGGTTCTCATGCCTCTCGCCGTCATCAACCTGGTCATCACCATCCTGATTAAGTGGATCTGGGATTATGGAGGTGTGTTCTGATGGCACAGCCTACTGAATATTATTCAAAATACCCTAAGAAGTTCAAGGGTACCGGAATCATCACGCCCGTGCTGAAGGTCTTCAAACACATGTTCAAGACCACCTTCCACAGGCCTGTCACTATCCTCTACCCTTACGAGAAGGAGTGGGTCCCTGACAACTACCGCGGACGCCCCGGACTCAGGTTCGACAGGTGTCTCGGATGCGGAATCTGTGTCAGAGCATGCCCCACTACCTGTATCGAGCTCGTCGAGGTCGCCGACGATGACGGAAAGATGGTCCTCAGACCTCAGGTTAACGTCGGAAGGTGCATGATGTGCGGATACTGTGCAGAGTACTGCCCCGTTGATGCAATGACCACCACCACTGACTACGAGCTCGCAGAGTTCAACAGATACGATCTGATCTACGACCCCCGCAGGCTTCACTTCGAGTACACCACCGACATGATGGAGGTACACATCGAAGAGCACCTGATGTCCAACCTCGCGAAGGGCATCACTGACCAGCCCACTGCATTCTACAACACCGACAGGCCCGTCCTGGAGGACAAGAAGTGCATTGGATGTCAGAAGTGCGCAAAGGTCTGCCCTGTCAACGCCATCGAGATGGTCGTCGTAGGACAGAACGACAAAGGAAAGGACATCAAGCGCCCCAAGATCGATGAGGCAACCTGCATCTCGTGCAGCAACTGTATCATCGACTGTCCCAAGGATGCGCTCAAGATGAACGAGGTGTTGTAAGATGGATATCGGAGCAGCAGTTAACAACGTAATTGGTTGGATCGGCGATGCTTTCACTGCAATCTACAACAACGGAGACGCAGCAGCCTTCGTCGTAGTCGCAGCAATCGCAATCGCATCTGCAATCCTCGTCGTCACCTCGAAAGAGACTATGCACAGCGCATTCTATCTTGCATTGGTGTTCACCTGTGTTGCAGTTACCTATTTCTTCCTCAACGCGGAGGTCATAGGTGTTATCCAGATGATGGTCTATGTCGGTGCAATCACCATCCTCTTCGCATTCAGCGTCATGCTGACCAGGAGGACCATTGTTGAAGAGGAGGACGAGTAAGATGAACAGAAAAGCAGCAGCATTTCTGGCAGTTGTGATGGTCGTTGCAGTAGCATCGATCGGAATCTTCACTGAGTGGGAAGACCTCGGAACCGGAGTCGACTACTCTGAGGGAGTTCAGGACAACGCAATCCCCTTCGTCCCCGGAGACGACGGTGAGCTCGCACCCAACGCATTGAACAAGGTTCTGTTCGAGAAGTACGGCGCAGTCATCCTCGTGTTGGGCATTGTCATGTTCACCGCGATGATTGCTGGTGTCTGTGTTTCAAGAGAGGAGGAAGATAACGATGATTGATATTGCATTCTTCCTTGTATTCAGTGCAATCCTGTTCGGTATCGGAATGTTCGGTCTGATTACTTCCAAGAGAGGAGTGGTCACTCTGATGAGCATCGAGCTTATGCTCAACTCCGCTAACATCAACTTCGTCGCATTCTCCACCTACACTGGAAATGCAGATGGACTTGTGTTCGTCATCTTCACTATCGCAATCGCGGCAGCTGAGGTTGCAGTCGGTATCGCACTCATGCTCAACGCATACAAGATCCAGAAGACGACCGATGTCGACAAGCTTTCGACCATGAGGTGGTAAATTGATAGGTATACTCGATTACGTATGGCTCGTGCCCCTCGTACCGGTCGTGTGCTTCGTGCTCGCAGGACTCTTCGGAAAGAAGACTCCCCAGGGCGGAGGATACATCGCAGTCGCAGGTGCAGCAATTGCATTCATCATCGCGGCACTGGCCTCTATTGACTATTGGACTAGTGATTACTGGGCAAACAACCAGGCATACACTGTCGACATGACTTGGATGATGGTCGGAACCTTCGAAATCAACTTCGGAGTCTACATCGATTCATTGTCCTGTATCATGATGCTCTTCGCATCCTTCATCTCCACTCTGATCTTCATCTACTCCATCGGATACATGGATGACCAGGGCGAGAAGAAGACCAGGTACTACGCAGAAGTCTCCCTCTTCCTTACCGGAATGCTCGGACTTGCTGTTTCCAGCAACTATCTCGAGATGTTCGTGTTCTGGGAGGTCATGGGACTTTGTTCCTACCTGCTCATCGGATTCTGGAGCTTCACTCACCCTGAGGGTGATGAGGCATCCTTCAGGGCATCATCCGCAGCAAAGAAGGCTTTCCTCGTAACTCGTCTCGGAGACGTCTGTCTCATGGCCGGTCTGTTCATTCTCATGTACATGGTCGGATCCCTTGATTACGCAGACATCTTTGACAATGCAGCAATCCTCGCGGACAAGTATGGAAAACTGCTCCCCGTAGCAATCCTCCTGATGTTCGCAGGTGTCGTTGGAAAGTCCGCACAGTTCCCCCTGCACGACTGGCTTCCTGATGCAATGGCCGGACCTACCACTGTCTCCGCGCTCATTCACGCAGCAACCATGGTCAAGGCAGGTATCTACCTCATAGCAAGGTCCTTCCCCCTGTTCGTTCAGTGCACTGACGTCATGGTCATTGTCGCAGTCATCGGTGGTGTCACCGCTATCTACACTGCATCCATGGCACTCAACAACATGAACATCAAGAGGGTTCTCGCATACTCCACTCTGTCCCAGCTTGGATACATGGTCCTCGCACTCGGATCTGGAGCATACATGATCTCCCTTGGTCTTGAGGGTGGAGAACACGCAGAAGAGCTCTTCCTCCTCGGAGGAGCAGCATTCACAGCAGGAGTCATGCACATGGTCAACCACGCCTTCTTCAAGGCACTGCTCTTCCTCGGATCTGGATCCGTCATTCACGCAGTCGGAACCGAGGACATGCGTCACATGGGTGGCCTGAGGCACAAGATGCCTATCACTGCATACACTATGCTCATCGGATGTCTTTCCATTGCAGGAATCCCAATCTTCAGCGGATTCTGGTCCAAGGATCTCGTCCTTGAGGCAGCATTTGCACCCTACCACCACGGATTCGGCGACGCAGGAACCATCTTCCTGATCCTGTTCATCCTCGGTATGATCACTGCATTCATGACTGCATTCTACATGTTCCGCATGTGGTTCATGACCTTCTGCGGAAAGGAGCGCGGACACTGCCACGGAGAGTCTCCGTACAACATGTCCGTTCCTCTGATCATCCTTGCAGTCTTCGCAACCCTCAGCGGTCTGCTCATGCTCGCCTTCAAGAGCTTCGGTACCTACGGTGTCCTTGAGTCCCTTGCAGTCGGATTCGGATTCGAGTTCCCCTTCCACACCGGAGGAGAAACTATCGTTCAGATCTTCAAGGAGATCCCCACCTACATTGCACTCGTTCTTGCAATCGCAGGTATCGGAATCGCATACAAGCTGTACGTAGCAACTCCCTACGATGAGGAGGCATTCAAGCCCGAGAACCACGGTGCGCTGTACAACTTCAACGCAAAGAGGCACTACTTCCCCGAGCTCTACAACTGGATCTCCTGGAAGTTCGGAGCTGGAATTGCAGGAATTGTCAACGCATTCGACAAACACGTCATCGACGGAACCGTCAACGGGCTGTCCAACAGTGCATGTGGCGGTGGAGATGGACTCAGCGCAATCCAGACTGGATATGTCCGTGACTACGCAGGTCTCGTCGTCGTCGGTGTCCTCGCGATCCTGGCAATCTTTGCCCTGATCTTCCTTTACGGAGGCGGATTCTGATGGATATCCCAATTCTTTCCTTACTCGTAATCATACCCTTAATCGGAGCACTCGTGACCCTCTTCATGGGCGGTCAGAGGGCTGACAAAGCAAAGTACGTGGCAGCAGTCTTCTCTGCAGTCATCCTCGTAGTCTCCCTCTTCCTCCTGTTCTCAGGAATGAAGAACGATTACGACTTCAGCCAGTTCGATGAAAGCTACATTTGGTTCCAGGCAGCCGGTCTGCAGATGAACATCATCTTCGCAGTCGACGGACTGAGCATCCTCATGGTCTTCCTCACCGCACTCCTCGTCTTCCTCGTCGTCATGTTCTCTTGGCACGAGTCTGACAGGCCCAACTACTACCACGCACTCTTGCTGGCAATGGAAGTTGGACTCATGGGAGTCTACATGGCACAGGATTACTTCCTGTTCTACATCATGTGGGAAGTCACCCTGATTCCGATGTTCTTCATGATCTCCTGGTACGGAGGACCTCGCAGGCACTACTCTGCAATCAAGTTCTTCGTCTACACCCACGTAGCATCCGTCATCATGCTGATCGGAATCTTCGCTGTTGTGTTCGGAGCACAGGCAGGTGTTCCTGGAATCGAGTACATCAGCTTTGCATTCGATGCAGTTAGAGACAACGCCGCATTCGATACCGTGTTCCAGACGTTCTTCTTCGGTCTGCTCTTCTTCGGATTTGCAGTCAAGATGCCCGTCCCTCCCTTCCACACCTGGCTGCCTGACGCACACGTCGAGGCACCTACCGGAGGATCCGTCCTCCTGGCAGGAGTCATGCTTAAGATGGGATCCTACGGTATCATCAGGATTTGTCTTGACGACAAGATCTTCCCCAACGCTATGGAGTTCTGGCAGCCCATCATGATCGGTCTCGGTATCTTCGCTATGGTCTACGGAGCATACGCATGTATCGCACAGAACGATCTCAAGAAGATGGTCGCATACTCCTCTATCAGCCACATGGGTATGGTCCTCGTCGGAATGGGTTGCAACTCCGTCATCGGAATCGAGTTCGCAATCTTCCAGATGTTCGCCCACGGAATCATCTCCGGTGTCCTGTTCATGGTCTGCGGTATCGCAGGTCACAACTTCGGAACCAGGGACATGCGTCTCCTCGGCGGACTTGCAGGAAAGTTCCCTGTCTACGCACTGTTCATGATGTTCGGTTTCATGGCATCCCTTGGACTGCCTGGACTCATGGGATTCATAGCTGAGTTCGGTCTCCTCTATGGACTCTGGGAGTACCTCGCCGCCAACAACCTCCATGCACTGATCCTCTTTGGACTGCTTGACATGATGCTCACTGCAGGTTACTACCTCTGGGCTATGCAGAAGACCCTCTTCGGAAAGGAGACTGATAAGATCGATCTCTCGCACTGCCACGACATCGCTAAGAACGAGGTTGCAGTCCTCGCAGTTCTCTGCGCACTGATTGCCCTCTTCGGTATCTGGCCTACACTTGCGATCGACTTCATCATGCCTTTCGCAGGAGCCTTCTAAGGAGTGTGAAGAAATGTTTGAATCGTTCGCAGAATCATTGGTCGAGGCCTTCGGACAGGTCACTTACATCCTGCCCCAGGTTATCGTATTGATCGCAGCATTGCTCGCACCCCTCCTCCACTTTGCTACCAAAGATGGAAAGATCGTTGCAGGCGCATCCTTCGCCATCATCGCGATTTCGGCGATTCTCGTCATGATCATGATGCACACCGTTACTTACGGCACTGCATTCGGCATGTTCGAGTTCGATCCGTTCTCCTCGTTGATGATGCTCCTGTTCATGGCTGTTGCATTCCTGACCATCATGGTCTCCCCTGTACACGTCGAGACCACCAAGCACGCTGGAGAGTACTACTCTCTCATCGCCGCTATCGTCGCAGGAATGATGTTCGCTGCAAGCGCTACTACCCTCCTCGCCATCTTCATCGGTGTCGAGGTCGTCAGTATCTCCTCCTACGCACTCGTCGCTCTCAAGAAGAACGATCCCCGTGCTTCCGAGGCAGCAGTCAAGTACCTGATCATCGGTGCATTCTCCTCCGCACTCACCCTGCTGGGAATGTCCATGATTTACGGAGTCACCGGTACTCTCAACATCGAGACTATCGGAGCAAAGGTCGCTGTAATGGGCGCAAACTGGGCATTCATCCTTGGATGCATCGGTATGATCGCAGGTTACGGATTCAAGATCGCAGCAGTTCCGTTCCACTCCTGGGCACCTGATGTCTACGAGGGAGCATCCACTCCTGTGTCTGGATTCCTTGCAACCGCATCGAAGAAGATGGGATTCGCAGTACTCTTCAAGATCTTCTTCGCACTGTTCGTGATCGGATCCACCGGTGTCTTCACCCTGGAGTTCCAGTACGTCTTCGCGATCATCGCAGCAATCACCATGACCGTTGGAAACCTCGTCGCAATCTCCCAGAGCAACATCAAGAGAATGCTCGCATACTCCTCTGTTGCACAGGCAGGTTACATCATGATCGCACTTGCAGTCATGAGCCAGTACGCAACCACTGGTGCTCTCTTCCACATGTTCACTCACGTGGTCATGAAGGGTGGAGCATTCATCATGGTCGCAGCACTGATCACCGCCGGACTCGGAGAGAAGATCGAGGACTACAAGGGACTCGCAAAGAGGACACCCCTCCTCGCTGCAGCAATGATGCTGTTCCTGTTCTCCCTGGCAGGTATCCCGCCTCTGGCAGGATTCACCTCTAAGTTCGTTCTGTTCTCCGGAGCGATCTTTGTGGACGGAGCAGTCTCCATGCAGTGGATGTGGCTCGCCTTCATCGCTGTCATCAACTCCGCAATCTCCCTGTACTACTACGCACGCGTAGTCAAGACCATGTACATCGAGAAGCCCGCCTGTGATGACAAGATCGTCGTCCCCGCACCCTTCATGGTCGCGATCGCACTCTGTGTCATCGGAGTCATCGTTCTCGGAGTCTACCCCGAGATCCTCCTTGAGCTCTGTGACAAGGCTGCAGCAGCACTCTTCTGAACCTGAAGAGCTGCTCCCAAAACCCCTTAAACCCCTTCTCTTTTTTTATAATCAAAAACTGTTGAATCTAACTGTCTGGCTATTGATTTCCTTCCACCCAGATTTTATATATGTTGCGTAGATATGCTTACGCAATGGTCGACCACTGGGCAGATATCATCTCTACCGAATTCTCTAAGGTAGAGGACACTATCATGGGAGCACTCTCATCCGATAACAAGGAACTCGATGAGATGTGTAAGTATGTCATCAGTTCCGGTGGAAAGAGGGTCAGACCTGCTGTTTGCATCCTTGCATATCTTGCTTGTGGGGGAAAGGACACATCCATCCCTGTGACCGTTGGTGCCGGTTTTGAGATCCTTCATACGGCATCACTTGTTCATGATGATATCGATGATAACGGAGAGATCAGACGTGGACGTAAGACTCTCCACAAACAGTACTCGCTTACCAAAGCCCTCGTTGCAGGGGACTACATGTTGGTCAGGGGATACAGGTGTCTTGGAAGACTTCCCGAAGAGCCTATGGACCTAATCATTAAGGCTGCAGGAATGATGGTCGAATCCGAGTTCATTCAGAAGGATTTCGAACACAACCTCGATGTCACTGTTGACGATTATCTTGAGATCATCACTGGTAAGACTGCCATGCTTATCGTTGCAAGTGCTGTCACTGGGGCATATCTCGCTACCGAGAACACTGAATGGATCGAAGCCATCAACGAATATTCTACAAAGATCGGTCTTGCATTCCAAATGGTCGATGACATCCTTGATGTCATCGGTACCAGCAATACCGGAAAGAAGATCGGTATCGACATCTCCGAGGGTAAGCCTACCTTGCCCACCATCTATGCTATGCAGCACCCTGAGCTCGGACAGGAGGTCAGGGACATCTATTCTCGTGTCCCTACCGATGCGGACGTTATAAGGGCACTCGATCTCATCCGTTTGACAGGAGCCATCGATCAGTGCTATACAAAGGCTGATGAGGTCATTCTCGAGGCTATCGACGCACTCTCTGTCCTTCCCGATTCCGAGTACAAACAATCCCTCATCGGTTTGGCAAAGTACATCGTACGCCGTAACAGGTGATTATATGACTGAGACTACATTGAAAACAGACGTTTTGGTCGTCGGTTCCGGTCCTGCCGGTTCTGTGACAGCTAAATATGCTGCAGAAAAGGGAGCTAAGGTCACATTCATCGAAAGACGCAGTCAGGTCGGAGTACCTGTTCGCTGTGGTGAATATCTCCCTACGACCGATATGATCCAGAGCATGTTCCCTAAGGCAGAGGATTTGGAGTCCCTTTTCGACACAATCCCTTCGAACCTTAGGTGCAGGGAACTCAAAGGTATCCGTCTGGTCAACCCTAAGGGAAAGGTCACCACTCTCGATCTTACAGGATATACCACTGATAGGGATCGTTTCGATCAGTATCTTGCGGACGAGGCCATCAAGGCCGGTGCAGAACTCATCAAGAATTGCAGTTTCAGTCGTATCGAGGATGGCGTAGCAAAGACCTCCATGGGCGATATCGAGTACAAGGTTATCATCGGTGCCGATGGCCCTGGTTCCCGTGTTGCACGTTCCCTTGGACTCAACAAGAACAGAAACCCTTACCCCGCAGTCACCGCTCAGGCAAAGGGTGATTTCGACCCTTACGTCGTCATGTACTTCGGCGGAATCGCACCCGGTGCTTACAGCTGGATCATGCCTAAGGCAGGTCAGGCAAATGTCGGAGTAGGGTTCTCCCCTAAGTTCGCAGACGGCTCCCTTCCCGAGTATTTTGAGAAGTTCAGGGCAAAGAACAATCTTGAGATCATCAACAAGATCGAAGGAAAGTACGTTCCAAGCGAGGGCCCAATCGCCAATACCGTGTCCGGCAACGGAATGGTCGTAGGGGATGCTGCAGGCCACGTCATCTCCGTCAATGGAGGGGGTATCCCCTTGTCTTTGATCGCAGGACGTATCTGTGGTACCGTCGCGGGAGACAACATCCTCAACGGACGTTCTCTCGAGGACTATCAGACCGAATGGCGCAACGTTATGCTCAAGCCTTTGAAGACTGCTGCGTTCAACAAGAAGCTTGCCGACATCTTCGCATTCCACTATGAGTGGACTACGACCATGTGCATGAATATCTTGGGAAAGCGCCGTATGCACAACCTGATCACGTGCAAGCGCATCTTCCCGTAAACTTCATTTCTTACGGAACGACTTCATCGGTGATCCGCATATCGGACATTCGTTGGAGCGTTCCTTATACCATTTCTTACATCCTATGCATTGGTAGTTCCACTTCTCCACTTTCTTGATGCCTTTCGTACCAACGGAGCGGTTCGGTATTCCCATGACCGTACATACATTGAGTATCGAGAAATCATCGGAGAGGACAGTACCGTCCACATCGAGTGCGAGTGCTATGACACTCATATCGACCGGTGATAATCTGCCAAGGTCCCCGGTCTTTCTCGCAGCTTCCTCCACTTTCTTCATGGCTTCGGAACTGCAATCGGATGTACGGAGCATATCTCCCCAAAGTTCCAATCTGGGGTCTTTGTATTTGGTCAATTCCCTGACGACTCCCGGAGGGCATACGGAATCCTCCTCAGGTAGATTCTCCATGGAAAACAATGCAGAGCTATCAAGGACCAATGTCATGTCCGAAGTATCGTCCGCTCATTATTTAGGCTGTGTGTTGGTAGGTGCTGGCAAACCATTTTATGGTTCTAGACAATCCTCTCGGTATGTTCCAGATAATTGTCGATGATGATGTTAAACAGATGATCATCGATGCTAAAGAGGACTATCGTGTATGCACCGCATGCAGAGGTCCAGTACTTGTCCCTATCTCAATCAAACCGCCAAAGGCGACCGATGTCGTCATCCCTGTCGGAGATCAGAAACTCTATATCTCCAGGGTACAGGCGGACTATGTCGACCAGGTGTCAATGGATATGCTCTGTACCGAGAGGGACCTCAATACCTGTCCCGCATTCCCTACATATCGTAGAGGAAGGTACTGAATTCAAACGCGGACCGCATTATCAGCGGATTCCGCAACCAATTTTTCAAAATCCAATTTGGCTTCGTTGGCCAATACCTTATCGATCGTAGCTTCGGTCACCGGTTTCATGGGGACCACCTTGCATCCTCCGGTCTGGATGATGGAGATGTCGAAGGTACCGATCCTCTTTGCGATGTCGATGATCTCTTCCTTATCGAGACCTATGAGAGGCCTGACGATTGGAAAGTCCACATCGCATTGTTCTGCTTTGATGTTGCGTAGGGTCTGTGATGCAACCTGTCCAAGGGAATCTCCCATGATGATCCCGTCGCAGCCTTGCATCTGTGCGAAGCGTTTGGCCACGTTCTGCATGACCCTCTTGCACATAACGCATTGGTAGCTGTACTCACAGTTCTTCTTGATCGCTTCCTGGTTGGGGCCGTGTGCTGCGATGTAAAGTGGGAGTTCCTTTCCGGTCATCTCGGAAAGACGTGCGGCAAGCTTCTTGACCTTATCGATCTCTTTGGGGTCGCCGTATTCTCCGTTATCCATGTGAAGGAGGATGACGTCCGCACCTACGTTCGCCATGAGGTATGCCGCTACGGGCGAATCGATTCCTCCGGAGAGTAAGGTTACGAACTTCACATCCTCACGCCCATACAGATCAGAAGATGACGTCCCCGTAATCGTCCGCGAGCTTTCTGGGAGTGGTCTTCTCGCACTTCTCGCAGTAGAGTCCGTTGCCCTTCTTCCTGAGCTCGGCCTTACATGTGCCGCAGAGGGACCTGATCACTCCGAAGTGGTCGTCCTTGGTGGAGAGCTGAAGTGAGGGGGAGGTGCCGGTGACGACCGCTCTGATGCGGTCTCCCTTCCTGAGTTCTCTGGAGACATCATCGGTGTATCCGGGAGAGATCTTGGAAACGTGGATGGTGGCGTAGGTCTCTCCTCCCAGGCCTCTCTCTGTTCCTTCCTTGGCAACGACGTCAGCAGTGGCCATGGTCTTCCTTATGTCTGCTACGACCGCATAAACGACATCCCCGATCTTGAGGATGTTTGGTGGGTTGGGGGAGATGACCCTTGCGATGCACTCCTCGTCGTTGAGTTCGAGAAGTCCGATCTGTGATGCGTAGATCTTTCCATCCTTTGCAAAAGTGCCTTCCGCCGCGAGGTATTCTTCTTCGACTGCGACCTCGTCTCCCGGGAAAACTTCAATCTTATCCTTCATAATAGTTCACCTGATGTTGATTGCCACAATATCAACGGATTTCTTCGTCTTCGTATGGAATGAGAATGTATGCGGGATATCGTACTTATAGATTCTATGGCCAGCAATCTCCTTCGAGAACGCCTTGGCCTCCTTGTCGAGGTGGTCCAATGTACATGCCATGTGTATCGAATACACGACATCGGCTACTGTCATAGCCGTTCTGAGGAAGGGTTGGTCCGCATGTTTCTTCTGTGAACCGAACGGCGGATTCATGAGTGCCGTATCGTACTTCCCTTCGACTTTGGATATGTCGGATTCGATGAACTCTATCTCGCATCCAAGCGCGGTCGCATTGCCTTTGGCAATCTCCAATGCATCAGAGTCGATGTCGTATGCAGTGACGGATGATGCACCGAGAAGGCTAGCACCTATCGCGAAGATCCCTGTCCCGCAACCGAGGTCCACCACATCTTTTCCTGCGATGTCACCGTTGGCGTAGGCCTCGAAGAGTATGTCCGTGGCTATGGACGAATGGGTAGGGTACTGTTCCAGACCTACCTTTGGCTCTTTGAACGGGGCAAGGTTCTGGAGTCTGATCTCCAGGTCTCTCTTCTTCACGGAGATATCTAGTGATTTCCACTATTTATGATATCTGGGTCTTTCACTCGAAGAAGAAGTGGGACGGCGATTCCGGTTTGGGCATGAAGCATTTCTCGCCGGTCTTCTCCAATGTGATCGGATACCTCTTGGAGATCTCCTCGATAACACC
Source organism: Candidatus Methanomethylophilaceae archaeon (assembly GCA_017508065.1). Classification (GTDB taxonomy): domain Archaea; phylum Thermoplasmatota; class Thermoplasmata; order Methanomassiliicoccales; family Methanomethylophilaceae; genus SIG5. The sequence goes on along the minus strand of JAFVZR010000165.1, from coordinate 6,267 downwards.
CCTCATAGCATCCTCGAGCCTCTTGGGAGGCGAGATGACTCTGGCATTGAGGACGAGCCTTCCGGGGGATTTCATGTATCTGGAACCTGCGATCCCATCGACCTGCATCTCCTTTCCTACGAGGGACATCTTGCATCCCGCGTCCTCGGATTCCAGCATCACCTTGACGTGGACGATGGATTCGGCACCGTACTCTGCGGCGACCAGTTTCATCATGTCTGTGGAGATGGAGTACATATCGAGGTCGTCGGACGGTGTGATGTTGTATGTGCCAGAGTACCATCCAAGTTTCGCTTTCTCCATGGCGAATCCCCTGTTGTCCTCTGCGATGGGTGCCTTGACGCTCATCTCTTCGGAAAGGATGATATCGACGATTTCCGCGATGTTCCTGAGGTCTTTGGATGAGGTCTCGACCATCCTGCAACCAGGTAGGATTCCGTCGATCTCCACTCTGATGAGGTCGATGGTGGCCCTGTCCACGAGATCGGTCTTGGTGAGGATGATGATCTCCGCATCACGGATCTGATGTGCGGGGATGAGGTCCACGGTGTCAACGGTGCGCTCCTTGTCCTTCGCAAGGATGTCCAGGGCCCTGACGCAGTCTACCACTACGCAGAAGGGTGCGACACTGAACTCATCGGGGTACATGGTCCTCATCGGGGAAACGACACTGCTCATGAGGTTGGTCGACGAACCGATGGGTTCCGCGATGATGATATCTGGTTTACCGGATGTCACGAGCGTTCTTGCACTGGACACGAACTCATCGAAGTTCTTACAGAAGCATCCTCCCATGATCTCCCTGGTGTCGAAACCGGCATCCTTGGAGTATTCGGTGTCCACCAATACATCTCCCTGATCGTTGGTGATTATCGCCACCGACTTGTCGTATTCGGTTTTGAGTGTTTTTGCAAGATTGACGGCAAGTGTGGTCTTTCCGGCTCCGAGGTACCCTCCGAGAACCAACAGTCTGGTAGATGACATGATATCGATATCTCCGATGTGCGTTATATTTATTTTGATTTTAAACTATAATAATTTATTTTGAAATCACTCAATGTTGATGAGGTTCCTTCTCTGCATGAATGTACATCTTTCACAGGGGATCGTAAGTATGCAGTTATCGCCACACGCGATTCCTTTGAGTGCTTCGATGAATCCTCTGTCAAGCGGTCTCAGTCCGCTCCTCTTGTTGATGCTGAGCGTCTCCCTCTCGGACTGCGTGAGGTCCTTGGGGACGATGTTCTTCTCGATAAGGGACTTGACGCAATATTCCGCCTCGTCAACGGAGCACATGTCGCACCTGGCACCTACCTCGTCGAGCGGTCCATAGAGTTCTGCGATGGGGTCAACGATGAAGATTCTCCTGTCCTTCCCGATGCAGATATGGATGGCATTCGGGTTCGCAGGGGCGATATATTCCATCCTGGTACCACGGACCTTCTCTTCCTTCACGACGGTCCAGAAGTCCTTCACATGATTCATCAATTGGTAGACGAGTTGTTGGTACTTGATCCCCAAGGAATCGGCGAGTTCCTGTTTGGTAAGCGAATTGCCGTTGTATGCTTCCTTGTAGAGCTTGGTAAGAATGGTCTGTCTCAGCTCATGGGTAGAAATAGCCGTGTATGTTACGGGATCCATGTAAACAAGTTCCATTTTGCAACTGCCCATGCCGATAAAATCACTTTTTCCGTATTTAAAGACACTCAAATAATTGAGTCTGTATATTTTGCAAAACGATGGTTTTATCCCATACTAACAAATTCTGGGAATTATGACAGACGTTATTTCCAATATCAAGGATGCAAAAGCCGAATCAAGACGACTAGCAGCCTTGCCTACGCCTGTCAAGGATTCCGCATTGTCCGCTATGGCTGATGCATTGGATGCATCGAGGTCCATAATTCTGGAAGCCAATGCCAGGGATGTGGAGAATGCACGTTCCGAGGGCCTTGGTAAGGTAATGCTGAAGAGGCTTCTCGTGGACGATTCAAAGATCGATTCCATGATCGCTGGAATCCGTAGTGTGATCTCCCTGAAGGATCCTGTCGGGGACACACTCTCGACCATGGAACTGGATGACGGATTAACACTGTACCAGATATCCTGTCCCATCGGGCTCATAGGTGTCATATTCGAATCCCGTCCGGATGTCGTACCCCAGATCATGTCGCTCTGTCTCAAATCAGGAAACGGTGTGGTGTTCAAGGGCGGAAGGGAGGCTACCGAGACGAACAGGGCACTGTTCACCATTCTCAGGGACTCTGTGGCAGATATTGTGCCAGCATCATCTTTCGTGATGATCGAGACCCGTGAGGATGTGAACGCCATACTGGGATTGAACGAGTACATCGATCTTTTGATCCCACGTGGTTCCAACGAATTCGTGAGATTCATTCAACAGAACACTTCAATTCCAGTTCTGGGTCATGCCGCTGGAATCTGTCATGTGTACGTCGATTCGGACGCGGATATGGAAATGGCATGGGACGTCGCCCTCGATTCGAAGGTACAATATCCGGCAGTCTGCAATGCGATGGAGACGCTCCTTGTCAACGCAGACGTAGCGGACAGGTTCCTCCCAAGGATGTGCCAGTTGTTGAAGGATAACAATGTGGAGATAAGATGCGATACCCGGTCCATGGAATTCATGGATGGTGCTGTGCCAGCATCCGAAGAGGATTGGGACACCGAATACAATGACTATGTCCTCTCGGTAAGGGTCGTCGATTCCGTCGAAGACGCTGTGGAGTTCATCAACACACACGGTTCCCATCACACCGATGCGATCATCACCAAGGATCCTGTCAGAATCGCTTATTTCGTAAACAATGTGGACTCTGCGGATGTTTTCGTCAACGCATCCACCAGGTTTGCGGACGGATTCAGATTCGGAAAGGGTGCAGAGGTCGGAATATCGACCAACAAGATCCATTCGAGGGGCCCCGTGGGAATGGAGGGCCTCATGATCTACAAGTATGTGCTCATCGGTGAGGGACAGGTCGTGAAGGACTATGTCGGAAATAGTGCCAGGCCATACAAGCATATGGTTGTCGACAAGGCCCTGGAGTTGAGATGATGGATAGGAAATCCGTTCTGTCCCATGTAGAGACCGTGGTGGTCAAGGTCGGCACATCTTCGATCACAGGTGGTGCCAACTCCGTTTCGGTGGAGTTCATGGATTCAGTTGCGGAACAGGTGAAATGCCTTCGCGACCAGGGTAAGCAAGTACTGATCGTTTCGTCCGGTGCCATCGGTGTGGGTCTTGCTGCGATGAACGCCAAGCCCAAACCCAAGGAGATCCCCATAAGACAGGCGGCCGCGTCCGTGGGTCAAGGAATCCTTATGCAGAAGTGGAACGAGAGCTTCGAGAAGCAGGGGCTCATAGTCTCACAGATCCTTCTCACATACGATTTCTATTCCGATCGCGAGAAGTACCTCAATCTCAGGAACGCCATCCAGACTTTGCTGGCATATGGTGTCATACCGATCATCAACGAGAATGACGTCATCTGTGTCAAGGAGATCGACGCGATGTTCGGAGACAACGATACCCTCTCCGCTTATGTTTGCAGTAAGATGGATGCGGACCTTCTCATCATCCTCTCCGATGTAGATGGACTCTACAATAGGAATCCGAAGATCTACCCGGATGCAGAGATCGTGCCCGTTGTGACCGACGTGTCATCGGTGTTGGGCATGGCCGGTGATCCGACCACCAGGGTCGGAACCGGTGGTATGAAGACCAAGTTGAAGGCTGCCGAGATATGTCATGAGGCAGGATGCAACATGATCATAGCCAGTTGTTCGGAACCCAACGGAATCGTCAGGGCAGTGAACGGTGATGATATCGGTACGATATTCCTTGCCGGAGAGAAGGAGAGGAAGAAGAGTCGTTGGATCAAGGCAGCACATGCAAAAGGTACGCTCATCGTCGATTCCGGTGCTGCAGAGAAGCTGATGAAAGGTAATGTCAGTCTTTTGGCGGTAGGTGTCAGAGATGTCATCGGAAGGTTCGAGAGGGGCGATGTGGTCAACATCGAGTCCGCCGGGAAAGTCATCGCGAAGGGCATTCCCGATTACGATTCAGAGGACATCTTCAGGATCCGCGGTATTCGCAGTGATAGGATCGAAGCGGTGCTGGGTCATAAGAGCTATGATGATATCATCAGAAGCGAGAACCTCGTGCTGATGTGAAATTGGAAAAGATGGTGGACCCGGCCGGATTTGAACCGGCGACCTCCGCCGTGTGAAGGCGACGTCATAACCCCTAGACCACGAGTCCTCGTACGGGATTACGCGCAATTCCTATTTAAGGAATCGGGGAGAATACTGATACGCGCGTATACAAGGCTTTAAAGCGAATCGTATCCATCCACCGTCTATGTCTGACACCCGTGCCATCATGGAAGTCACCGAAGGTACCGAAGAGGACCGTAAGTTCGAAGCATCCCTGAACTCAATCCTCCACATGGACAAGAAGGATTATCCTGCATATGTCGGAGGGCTCAAGATCGCGTCCGGTCACGAGTTCCCTGTCGCAAGTCCTGTTGACAACAGTATCATCTTCGGAACGTTCCAGGAACCTGAGGAAGGCCTCACCGATAGAGCAGTAGTTGTTGCGAAGGAGGCTTTCGCAGAGTGGTCCGCAAAGGATCCTTCCGAGAGGATGGAGATCTTCGACCAGGCATTGGAGAACATCATTCGTCAGAAGTACAGGATCGCCGCACTCGTCACACTATCGTCCGGAATGACTCGTGATGAGGCATTGGACGAGGTAGAGAGATTGATCGAGGTCATCGATGACGGTTGTCAGGACCTCGATGAGGGTATCGAAGGAAAGCCCTCCGGTGTATGGGCTATCCTCTCCGAGTACAACTCCCCTCTTGCAGCACCGCTCGGTTATGCCGCAGCGGCCATGATGGCAGGAAACACGGTCATCATCATCCCCTCCAAGTACGCGCCCGTACCGATCTACTTCGTCTACGACATCCTTGTCAGGGCAGGCCTTCCTGACGGCGTGTTCAACATCATCACAGACAGGTTCGACAGTACCACCAACTCCTTGGCCAACAACATGGATCTTGCCGGTATCGTCGCTGCGGGTTCCGGTGATAGGCTCGAGAATCTCATGTTCATGCAGGCAGATGACGAGCTTCGTTTCATCAATGAGGTCAAAGGTATGAATCCTATCCTTGTCTACAGGCCCGGAAACATGAAGGATGCGGCAAGGAAGGTCGCAGCATCCGCATTCTCTTTCGCAGGTCAGAGTGTGGACGCATGTTCCAAGGTCGTTGTCACGATCAAGGAGCAGAAGCAGTTCCTCGATGAGCTCTTAGCAGTCATCAGGGAGCTCAAGATCGATGATCCCGCAGAGCCCGGAACCGATATGGGTCCGATCATCTCCAAGAACGTGTACGATCGTTTCGACACACTCATCGATGACAACTTCGACTATCTCGTATATGGTGGAAAGAGGGTCATGAACGAGCTCACAGGTGCAGGATACTATGTCACTCCTGCTGTGTTCGTCGGTGCACCCGAGGACGAGGACATCAACAATATGGACAATGCCCTCCCGGTTCTTTCCGTTCAGATCGTAGAGGATGTCGATGCGGCCATCGAGGTCATCAACTGTTCCGAATTCGGTCTTTCCGCGGGAGTCATCACCAAGGATGATGCAGTAGCGGACCAGTTCATCAGAGAGGTGAACGCGGACGAGATCTTCGTCAACGATCCCAGTATCATCATCGGTGCTGCATCGAAGGCGAAGGTCGCAAACTTCCTGGACTGATTCACAGTCCGGAAACCCTAACCTTTTTCACATAATTGCGTGCGATACCCTCCATCTCCCTGATCACCTTCTCCTTGTATGGGGTGATGTGGTTCAACGCACTGTCAAAACAGTCTCCTGGGACGAATTGGTTGAGGCGGAGGCATTTGGCACCCTTGATCGATGAACATATCGACTCGAGATCCGTACTGGTGATGTGTATCGGCACTATCGTGACCACGAACTCATAGTCAACATCGGAGCCCATGACTACCTTGATACTCTTCTCGATGTTCTCCATGTTGCATATCGCATTGGTGTTCATCGCATACTCGTCCGCAGTCAGCGGTGCCTTGATGTCCATGCTGACAAAATCTATGAGATTGGCGCCTATCAGGTCGTCCAAGGTATTGGGGTCGCAACCGTTGGTCTCTAATCTGATCCTCTTGCCGAGTTTTTTAATCTCCTTAAGGAACTTGTACAGGTCCCTGTTG
>JAFVZR010000016.1 GCA_017508065.1 Candidatus Methanomethylophilaceae archaeon | reverse complement strand
TATCGTTCATCGGTTTTGACAGTGACCATGATAGATATTCCTATGTCCACAACAAGTACGCCATCATCGATGGGGAGAAGGTTGTCGTCACCTCCGAGAATTGGACAGGTACGAACCTCAGTAATGCTGGCAACAAAGGAAACAGAGGTTGGGGAGCAGTCGTTACCAGTTCCGGATATGCCGCATATATGGAGACCTACTTTTCCAATGACTGGAACGGAAGCGATGTCGGTTCTTTCACGGAGAAGGTTGGAAGCGTTACCGCATGGAGTGGTAAGAAGTCTGATACCCAGATAGAGGACTATGTCGATTTGCTCCCTTACACTAAGAAGGTTTATGAGGGAGCTTCTTTGAAGATGTACATGTCTCCAGACAACACATTCAAGGCCCTTCAGTATTACATGGATGGTGCTAAGGAGAGGATATACACCGAGCAGATGGATATCGGTGTGGATTTCTACAATTTATCCAACGAAACTCCATTGAGGTGGATGAAGGCTGCTGCGGATCGTGGCGTAGATTCTAGATTCCTTATCAAGGACACAGAAGCAGAAGATTTCGTGAACGAATTGAATTCCGAGACCAACATCAAGGCATCCATGATGACCAACAACGGGTACAGCACGATGCACAACAAGGGTGTGATCATCGATGATTGTGTCTGGGTCTCATCTGTCAATTGGACAATGAATGCATTCGTAAACAACAGGGAGTGCGGATTATACATCGCTCATAAGGGCGTAGCCGATTTCTATGCAAGCGAATACATGGAGGATTGGGACCACGATTATGATTTGGAGGATACGATTACCATCGCTCCACAATTGCCTGCTGATGGTACAGAATCAGTATCCTTCACTGCAAAGGGTATTTCCGGCACCTGTGTTTGGACTGTTGTGACGGAAGATGGACAGACTACCAAAACAACCGATTCCAATGTTCTTACTTTGGAGTCTTCGGATGGTCTGAAGCGTGTTTCCGTTACTGGTCCTGATAACACATCTGGAAGATTCGTTTTCGAGAATCTTCTCGTAGTGGATACGACAAACGGGTATGGCGGAATCAACGCACCATATGTTCCAGACGATGATCCGGAAATACCTGTTAAGACCATCGCGATCGCAGGTGCTACCGGAGCAGGGATCCTCGGATTCATCATCCTCATGTTGCGTCGCATCCTGAGTAGGTAAACCAGTTCATGCAGGTTCGGAGTCTTCGGGCTCCGACCTGTTATCTTCTGTGAATCTTGAGAATGTGTACATACCCAGAAGTACGACTGCCGATCCAAGTAGCACCATGGTGGCAGGGATTTCCCCGAGGATTATAAGTCCCAGCAACGCACCGAACACCGGTTCTCCAAGTCCGATGACCGCTATGAACGTTGGTGATTCGTATTTCACACCCCAACTGTATAGTGACTGACCCAGCAGTGTACAGAAGAAGGCCATTCCGAATGCACACAGGTAATCCGTCGTATCGAAGTTCATGATGTCTCCGCCACCTCCCGCGCAGATCACAAAAGCGGTGATTGTAGCGGAGATGTACACGATGAAGGTGTACATGACAGTGGTGACCGTCGACCTCACCTTTCCTCCGATGATGGTGTAGATCGAGAACAACAATGCACCGATGACTGCAAGAATGTCTCCCCAGAACTCGTTGTTACTGCCTCCGAGGTCACTGATCGCTATGATAACACTTCCGCCGAATGTGACGAATATCGCACCAGTTGCTTTTCTGGAGATCTTTTCCCCGAATAATACGAACATGATCCCTGCCGTGAAGAACACGGACGTGTTGATCAACACGAGATTTGATGCGATGGATGTGAACCTAAGTGATTCGAAGAAGGTGAAGAAATGCAAAGCGAGGATGACTCCGCTAAGCATACAGAATCCGATCCTCTTGGGGTCGATGTTGCCGAGTGTCCCCCTACAGAGCGCGAAAAGTACCAACGGTGTAGTGAGTATCACCGAGAATAACATCCTGTAGAATACGAGGCCCATGGAGCTGGCACTGGTGTATCTCGTAAGAATTGCGGACACGGCGAGCATCAGTGTCGCGAATAGGATTAACATCCTTCTTTGAAGAGTGTTCATCTGTACCTCAGAAGAGACGGCTTTGGAAGGTCCTTCTTGGTGGCAATAATGGCTCTACGATATAATCCATATCGATGGAGGCTGCCAATTTCCCTTGTTCGGATATGGAATCTATGCAGAACATCTCCCCGTTCTTCAACAGGTATTTTCCTGTGTTCCTCCAAATGAAGGTCACATTGTTCCTGACACATTCCTCCCTGATCGCGCAGACCCATTCGAAATCACAGTGTCTGGCACCTTCCGAACAGTACTCTCCTCCGACGTATATGGCATCGATCCCTCCACGAGGGAGTATGTCACTTGTATCCACGGGGCCTATGATCGGTGCCACGTACACGTCCCTCTTCACGGCAGGTATCGTCAGGAGTATCGGGACACGTTCGTCCCACGCTTCCTGATCCTCCGCACTGACGGACAAACGGACGTTAGGGTAACCGTCCCCCCAATCGTCCGGTAGACAATCCATGATGCGATGCGGACGTTTGGTGAGGATCTCGAAGGTGAGGTCCTTCCTTTTGGACATCATCTTCCAGGTCTCATCCCTCCATTCATCGGCTTCCTCGATGAAGAAATCGCTGGTCATTGAGGTCAGGACCAAATTGTCTCTCAATCTGTACTTTCCGGACCTGTCCTTCTGGATCGGAAGGTCGAACTGGGTCTTCGATTTTGTGACCACGTTGCTACCTGGTATGCCCCTTCTCTTGTCCCCCTCGAACATGTAGCAGTTGAGGCAGCCTCTGCTGACCTTCCTGCATCCGTGCCAAGGATTCCAGGAGATGGTCCTGGGAAAGATGTCCATGTACGTCTCGTAGTCCACGCCGATGAATCGACGTGTATATCAAATACTCTTTGTGAGTTGTCCGTTCGTGAAATATTCCGTCATATTGAGTGATTTCGATTACACCTTAGGTGATGCAACGGACGGCATCGTACAGTGCGTCAATGCAGGTCTTAAGGCGCTGGGTCTCCCTTCCTCGGATGTTGAGAAGGTTCGCCCCACTGTCGGTCTTTCTCTGGAGAGGACGTATGTCGAACTTACCGGTGATACGGATATGGACAATGCTCGCAGGTTTTCCGAGGCATTCATCGAGGAAGCGGACAAGGATATGGCGCATAATACCCGTCTTTACGAGGGTACCATCCCATTCCTGAAAGCGCTCAGGGATCATGGAATCAGGTTCGGGGTCGTAACTACGAAACATAAGCGTAGAATCACGGACATATTCGGAGACTATGGTGTTCTGGAATACCTCGATCTGATCGTTGGTGGGGATTGTGTGACCAATGTGAAGCCCGATCCGGAAGGAATCCTCCAATCGTTGGAGTTCTTCGATGTGTCCCCCGATGAGGTTCTGTTCGTAGGGGATACCGAAGTGGATGCGAAGGCGGCGCATTCCGCAGGTGTGGACTTCATAGGTGTCAGAACAGGTTCACATTTTCACGAGGAATTCACAAATCTTCCAAATGTGGCGATTTTGGATGATATCTCCGCAGTAAAATCTTACCTTTTCAAAACGTAGATGTGAATGTGGGCCCGGCCGGATTTGAACCGACGACCAACTGGTTATGAGCCAGTCGCTCCACCGACTAAGCTACGAGCCCGTTGTATGATTCGAGGTTAACAGTCTGCGATATTTAACGATTATCAATTGCGCAGACTCTTGTCCTACAAATTATCTGTAATAGAAAGGCGCCGGCACAAGGACTCGGACCTTGGACCTTGTGATTAACAGTCACACGCTCTACCAACTGAGCTATGCCGGCCTAACACTTGCATTGGGTGACTAATATTTAATATTTTCTAGTGGGCAAATGTCCATTTACTCGGATGAATCCCTGAGCATGGATTCGACCACGTCTACGGAGTCACGGAGCTTGGTCATGTACTCCAAAATGCCTTTCATATAGGCCTCATATTTGTCTGTGACCACGGCTCCTCCAGGGGAGGGCGCGATGACTCCATCCTTCTCCAACAATCTCAAGGAGTACCTGATCTTGTGTTTGGGGATGTCGGTCATTTCGGACAATCTGATGATCCCGATGGGTTGGTTCTCTTTGGTGACACGGAGCATCTTGATGTGACGGATGAGAAGGTTGAGGTCCTCCTCGATCTTGTTTATTGTGATGTCCTCTAGTTCCATGTTCACTCACTTGATAAAACTATGAAAATAATGTTAAAAAGTTGTTTGGGGAACAGTTAGCAGGTTTCACCTGCCGTACCAGTGCTGCTTTCCCCATTTGTTGTAGTTGGTTCTCCAGGCCTGGATGAAAGATCCGCAGCAGTCGAGTGCCTCCTGCTCTGACTTGAATGTCTTGTAACATCCAAGGCACTGATACCTCATCTCGGGTGCCTTAGGTTTTCTTCCGAACATACATGGCGATTGTTTAGACCCTTAATAAAGGTTATCAATCGAGGTTCTGGTCTGGGACGTACTCGCACTTCAAATATCTTGTCGAAGATTAAGATATATGCTCATTGACGCGCACATCCACATCTGGAATCGTGATATGCTTCCCGATGAAGCCATAAGGAACTACCTTGAACCCATCAGGAAATTCAAGGAACTGTACGGGGATGTGTTCGATTTCGGATTGGACGATGAGGTCCCGTTCGCTGATTACGATAGCACCAAGGAAGGCCTCAGCGAGATGATGGATTGTGCAAATCTTGACTACGCTGCGGTATTGGCCACCGATTTCGGTCTTGTGAACGAGGGCAGGATGACCAATGACGAGTACATGGCCTGGTTGTATGAGCAGTGCCAGGTGGACGAGAGATTGTTGTTGTTCGCAGGTGTCGACTTCAATCGTAAGAATGCTATAGAACTGTTGGATCGTTATTACGATCAATATGAGCCAGCCGGTCTGAAGGTATATCCGGCGTCCGGTTTCTACCCTCACGAGGGCAGATACGATGCCATCTGGAACAAGATCGACGATCTGGGTCTCCCGGTAACATTGCATGCGGGAATGGCTTTGGCACCCTTGGATGAGAAGTATTGCCATCCGTCGTACATGAGGTCCGTCGCGGAGAAGCACCCCGATACCACTTTCATCATCGCTCACCTCGGCGGAAAGTTCCATGATGAACTGTTCCCTCTGATGGAGGCATGTGACAACGTCTACACCGATTGTTCCGCGTTGCAGGGTTGGTTCCCCGACATGGATATGATCCGCAAGAGGTTGGATGATGTGACCTCACGTTTCCCTGATAGGGTGGTGTTCGGTTCGGATTTCCCGTTGTACGAGAACCATACGACCTGTTCGAAGTTCATATCCTTGATCCGCGAGATGGACTTCGGTAACGATCGTATCAAGGATGCCTTGCTCGGTGGGAACATGGCACGCATATTGAACATATGATATAGTCAAAATTAAAAAAATGTCGTGAAAAATCAACCATTTTTCATGATAATTTAGTCGGAATCGGCTGTATCCATCATCGACTATTAATAGATTCGAGTCGATACCGAGCTCATGAATAGAATTAAGGTCATAAATGAGCCCTCGGAACTCGTTCCTATGCTCAGGTCTGTCGACACCGTCGTTAAGAGGGATGTCCTGAAGGAAGTGACCTTGGAATGGAGAACCGCCGACGAGATTGAGGAGAAGTTCGGTCCCGAAGGAAGGGAGGCAATCATCTTCTTCGACAAGATGAAGCTTGTCGAGAGCAGGTGGATGTCTACCGGCGGAAACTATCCCGAGAAGTCCTACCACACATTCTACACATCCTTCCACATCAACGCACAGTGGCCCGTGTACGAGATCAGCGATGTTCTTGCAGCAGCCATGATGAGCGAAGAGGAGTACGCAGAGGTCGAGGCAAAGATCCTCGCCGAAGTCGGTAACGATGGAAAGTTCTCCGGAGATGTCGCAGAAGCACTCGGTTTCACCTCCACCATGTTGAAGAGCCTCGTTCGCAGATCCGTTAAGATGGACTTCCGCGGACACAGGATTGAACTGAAGCGTGAGGAGTAAGGCTGTATCATGGCCGACATTTGGATTATGAGGATAGGGCACCGTCCCGATAGGGACAAGCGTGTGACCACCCATGTCGCACTCTCGTCCAGGGCCCTCGGTGCCAAGGGAATCTACATCGATACACCTGATCCCGTCCTGGAGGAGAACATCCGTAGCGTCGTTGGACGTTTCGGAGGGGATTACACCATCCAGACCGGAGTCAAGTGGAAGGATGTCCTCAAGAACTTCAAGGGCAAAGTGGTCCATCTCACGATGTACGGATCCAGGGTCGATGAGGCTCTCCCGACCATTCCCAAGGATGAGGACATTCTGATCTTCGTAGGTGCCGAGAAGGTTCCGCCAGAGGTCTACCAGCGTGCGGATTTCAACATCTCCGTTGGAAATCAACCTCATTCCGAGATTGCCGCATTGGCCATCTTCCTCGACAGGTTCACGGAGGGCAAAGCGCTCTACGAGGATCGTAATGGTAGGATGACCGTCATTCCCAACGAAAGGGGGAAGACCGTTGTCAACAAGGACCTACCCGAGTGAAGAGGAGTGCATTCGTCTTCTGGAAGAGGCTGGTTGTAAAAGGCGCGTGATCGTACACTGTTGTACGGTCTGCACAATGGCCGAAGCCTTTGCAAGGAGGATCGATTGCGACAAGGATCTGCTTCGTGCAGGTGCCCTGCTCCATGATATCGGACGTTCGATAACACATTCGATAGAGCATGCTCTGATCGGATACGGTATCGTTCGTGATCTGGGTCTTCCCGAGGAGATCGCGGAGATCGTCCGTAGGCATACCGGTGCAGGGTTGGATGTGGAGGACGCCATCGGTTTCGGACTCCCAGAAGCCGATTATATTCCCATGACCATCGAACAGAAGATCGTTGCCCATGCGGACAATATGGTCAGTGACAACCGTTTGGTCACACACGACTATTCGGTGGATCGCCTGAGGAACAAGGGTTCCGATCGTGGTGCCGACAGGATGGAGGCACTTCACAAGGAACTTTCCGATCTCTACGGCGAAGATCTGGATGTACTTGTTGAGGAATTGGGCGAATATCCACAGATGAGCGGTGCATGCGCACCGTTCACAGTCCCTGAAGAGTTCCGTCTCTGAGGATCCTCTTTGGGAATCTCTTCAGTAAAACCACGTCCCCGATCGCAGAGATCCATGAGAAGGGGATGTTGATTACGATGTTGTACTCGGCGATCGCCGGGTTCACATCTTCTATTATCAATCCGTCAGCACGATTCTCCTTGAGGTCGAATCTGATGTCCGATACCTTGCCTACAAGGATGCCGGTGGGGGTGTAAACATCCAGTCCGATGATCTCTTCGGTCTTATCTAACATCCTCTTCACCTCACTCCATCGCAGCGTTAATCGTCATCTCAGAGATGTCCATGCTGTATTCGGCGATCCTCTTGACACTTTCAGATATTATCCTGGCGGCTAGGGCACCTTTTCCGGACAGGTTCTCCGACATCCTGGAGATGGATATCGATTCATGAACTAGTTTCTCTCCTCTGGATAGGCAATCGTTGGCAGCACTCATGTCCTTGGCGACCCATGTCGCTACGGAGTCGGAGAACAATGTGACCACATCCCTTCCAGTGGTGACGATCTCCTCGTCGACTAGATTCGTACTGTCATCATCGATCAATGAACGGAGGTTGTTGGTGAGAACTATCGCGTGATCCCCAATCCTTTCTATGGTCTTACTTATCGTGCCGCATCTGGTGATAGTCACTATGTCCGCACCTTGTCTTCTGGATATCGTAATGTCTTTTTGATGGATGTTGACCTGTCT